>JAUWBY010000370.1 GCA_030609605.1 Candidatus Eiseniibacteriota bacterium | reverse complement strand
GGTGCGCTTTACTGGCACAAGTACATCGCCTTGAGCCTCCCCCACGTGCAAGGTCGAACCGGACTGTCACCGCAACCTACACTCCAGGCTCCTATGAGGCCGCAGCCCGAGGACGCCGGAGCACAGGGCGAGTCGCTATGGATGGACCAGTCCAGATCAGCCTCCGGCGACGGGGAGCAGAACAGGGGGTCCTCAGAGACATTCCCGTTGATGCCCAGCTGGTCATCGAAGGGGACCACCCAATCACCGCCACCGTTGCCGTAGATGTCGCAGCACGAAAGCGCAGGAACCACATCTTCGCCGCACCATATGCTGCCGGCATTGAAGGCGATGAGGGTATTATCCAGACTCGGGGCCGCCTGGAGATCGAAATGGAGGGCACCGTCGAAGTTCCCATAGAAGGTACAGTTGGTAAGCACGAGGGAACCGTGCCAACACAATAGGGCGAGCCCGTGGCTTTCGCTGAAGGTGCACTCATCCGCAGTCAACACCGATCCGCCGCAGTTGATGCCACCTCCCATGTAGGCGTTGTTCCCGTGGAAGATGCAACTCGCCAGAGACACCATGGAGCCCATCCCGCAGTCGATCGCCCCGCCGAAGTACGCCCCGTTGCCGACGAAGGAACACGACACGAATGTAGGAGCGGAGTTGTCTAAGCAGGCGACCGCTCCCCCAGTGCCACCTCCGGGTGGTCCGCTGGCAGCATTGCCGACGAAGCGGCAGTTCACGACAACCGGGCTCGCGCCGACCCCGCAATACACACCGCCGCCTTGGTACCCGTTGATTTCCTGCCAAGCCATCCCGTTCGCAATCGTCAGTCCTTCAAGGACCGATCCGGCTCCCTCACCGGAGCAGAACAGAAAACCACGGTGCGGATCCTCCTCCGTGCCTTCACAATCGACGATGCAGTCGAGCGGATTCCCGCCCTGTGACCTGATTGTGATCGGCTTCCCCAAGAAGTCCACGTCGCGGTTTCCGGGACCCACGAATGTACCGGCGATCAGTTCGACGACGTCGCCAGCCCCACTTGCTTCTACTGCAGCCCGGATCGTCGGCCACTCACCGCTTCCGTCGGGACGGACAACCCGAATGTCGGCGTGGGCCGCACCACAGAGTAAGAGTAGCGCACTCAACACGAAGACACATCTCATAGCTGATCCCCAATGAGAAGCGCACCTAACGGACCGCGTATCAGCCGCGAGCGTTAAGGCTGGCGCGGCGGGTGCTGGCTGACGCGAAGCGGAAGCCCCCCTTGCAGACGCCGTGACACCCAAGCTCGTCGGCTGCATACGCTAGTTAGGTTTCACGCTTGGAACGCCGCAAGAGACGTTCGTCAAACGCATACGTTGTGACATCCCCAAGGCTCACGTCTCCCATCTCCGGATGGCCGGGGTTGATGACCAGATTGGACTCGTCATCCACGACGGCCGAGGGAACGCGGAGTAGCAAGGACTCGTTGCCTAGCACCCACTCTGAACCCACGTCGGCAAGCCTGCTGGGCGCAGGAAACCGGTTCCAGTCGGGTGGCAATTCACCGAGCCCAAGCTCTCGAACGCTCGCGCCCTCTGGAACGATGAGCGTCGCAATCGAGAGACCCAGAGGCTCGTAGGGCAACGGAACGTGAACGAGGTACTCCAGGGTTGCCAGGGAGCGGCTCTCGGCCGCGTAGATGACCGCGGTGCCCTTCTGGTTCCACTGGCCACCATATAGACGAGGCCCAGCACCGGACAGATCTCTGATGTACGCAGTCTTCGCTATGCGAAAGAGATGCATCAGGCCAAGACCCCGTGCTCGATTCGGCCG
>JAUWBY010000362.1 GCA_030609605.1 Candidatus Eiseniibacteriota bacterium | reverse complement strand
ATGGACAGGACCGAGGCGGTGAAGCGCAAGGTGCGGTCCGCGATGACCTATCCCACATTCGTGGTGGGCTTCGCGGTTATCGCGAGTTCCGTGCTCTTTCTCAAGATCGTTCCGATGATGGCGGGAATCTACGCGAAACTCGACGCCGAGCTTCCCATGCCGACTCAGATAGTCATCACGGCCAGCAGCATTGTCGGGCGCTACGTCTGGGTTCCGATAGTGCTGACCATCGCGGTGATAGTTGCCTGGCGTGTGATGATGAAGAACTCTGCCGGCAGGTATGTGCTGGACTCCTTCAAGCTGAGACTGCCTATCTTCGGTCGGATACTCAAGAAGGTTGTGATCGCCAAGTTCCTGCGGACCCTCGGAGTCCTCGTGGAGAGCGGACTCCCCGTCATAGACGCGCTGGAGTTGGCCGGCGGATCGTCCGGTAACGAGGTGGTGTTCCGGGCCTCCGGCAAGATCGGCAACATGGTGTCGCACGGCTCGAGTCTGTCGAAGAGCTTCGCGAGCACCGGCGTCTTCCCGGAGATCGTGGTGCAGATGGTCTCGACGGGCGAGGAGACCGGCACGCTGGGCGAGATGCTTGCGAACCTGTCAGACTACTACGACGAGCAGGTCGGCACGTCGGTTGAGGGACTGTCCTCGATCCTCGAGCCGCTTCTCATCGTGCTCATCGGTAGCATCATTGCTCTGATGCTGGTCGCGATGTTCCTGCCGGTATTCCACCTCGGCGGGGCTATTCGCAAAGGCATGATCAGGTCAAGGTGATAGGCGCCACGCCGTTCGAGGTTGTGGGCACGCTATGTGCTAGAGTGTCAATGAAATCAAGGGATGTACGGGAATTCAAGGGATTGAGAGGAGGTGAAAAGGAATGAGTATGCTGAGGAACAGCAAGGGCTTCACGCTCGTGGAACTCATGGTGGTCGTTATCATCGTGCTCGTGCTCGCTGGTATTGCCGTCCCCGTCTACATGCATTACATCCAGGAGGGCAAGAAGAGCGAGGCGTACGCGGTCATCGACTCGATCGTCAGTGGAGCACTCGTGTACTTCCAGAAGAATGATACGTACACGGGAGGCACCGCCGCAAACTGGCTCGCTGCTGACGACACTGGCAACGCACAGTACTTCACGTACGTGCTGTCGGGCCAGGGCGATACCGGCTTCGTGGCGACGGCTACTGTCAGTGGTAGTTGGGGTCCCTCCGGGGCGACGGTTGTTTGGACTCAGAGCGGAGCCAGCTCTGCCGCAGGCGACGCTGGTACCGGTGCGTTCAGTGAGAGCGGTTGGTAGGAGCTTCGGGGCCGGGACCCCAGAGGGGTCCCGGCCTGCTACCCCCGGGGGCGGAATCAAGGAAGGCACGAAGGTGAGCTTCAGACTGAGAAACGAGAGCGGCTTCAGCTTGATGGAGGTCATGGTCTCCGTGATCGTGTTCTCCATAGCCATCGTCTTCCTCTACCAGATGCTCTTCAGTGGACGTATGCAGGTGGAGTTCGAGGGAGAGAGGAGGGTGGCTGCGAAGGCAGCCGAGCTCAAGATCGAGGAGCTCAAGTACGCGGGCTATGGCTCGACAGACACCGAGAGCGGCTGGGAGAGCCTGTCCATGGACGTGGGGGACCATCCCAGCGACCCGCGCATGGTGCTGGACGACCGGGGCACGCCCGACACGCAGGACGACCTGGTCGGTTTCGTCAACTGGACCGTCAGGGACACGCAGTGGATAGACTCCGGCATCACTACGGACGCCAAGGTCGTCGATCTGACGCTACAGTGGCCGGAGAACTGGGTACGCGACGAGGTTCGCGTCGTGACGGTGGTGGCGAAATGACGAAGAGACTGAGAACACACAGGCCGGTGACCGGCGGGGGCCCCGCGACCAATGCGGGGATGACCATGGTTGAGGTTCTGATCGCCGGGTTCATAGGCGCCATTGTTCTCCTTGCGGCGTTCACCATGTATCTGACTTCCATGGAAACGTGGGACGTGTCGGGCGCCAGACTTGCGCTCC
>JAUWBY010000082.1 GCA_030609605.1 Candidatus Eiseniibacteriota bacterium | reverse complement strand
GCTTCTGGCATCGCCCGATGAACGGGGATACGAACTCCGCGTTGCCAACGCGCTCTGGGGGCAGGAGGGATACCGGTTCCTCGACGAGTTCACAGAGAGGCTCGATGCGCACTACGGCGCCGGCATGAACCATGTTGACTTCGTGGGCGATGCGAAGGGCGCACGCATTACTATCAATGACTGGGCGGAGGACCAGACGAACGGTCGCATCGAGGGGCTCATTCCGATCGGTTCGCTGGACGCCGCGACGGTTCTGGTGCTTACCAACGCCATCTACTTCAAGGGCACGTGGGCCGACCAGTTCTCAGAGGATTCGACATACGAGGCCACGTTCCACGGAACGTCGGGCGACTCAAAGGTCTCGATGATGACCCGGAAGGGCA
Source organism: Candidatus Eiseniibacteriota bacterium (assembly GCA_030609605.1). GTDB lineage: Bacteria > Joyebacterota > Joyebacteria > Joyebacterales > Joyebacteraceae > Joyebacterum. The sequence continues at coordinate 8,425 of JAUWBY010000082.1, read as the reverse complement.
ACGTCGGGTACTTCGAGAACGATGATCTGCAGGTAATCGAGATGCCGTACGAGGGCGGAGATCTGTCGATGCTCGTCGTGCTTCCGAGGGAGGGACTTCTCGGCGGGCTCGGGCGCATCGAGGGAGGGCTCACGACGGAGCTGCTCGATTCGTGGGTGTCCGGGCTCAACTCGCGCGAGGTCACCGTGCATGTGCCGAAATTCGAGATGACGTGGGGGACCGTCGATGTCTCCCGGGATCTCGAGACGCTTGGGATGCGGGATGCGTTCGGGGGCGGCGACTTCTCAGGCATGGATGGAACAAGAGATCTCTTCATCAGCAATGTGTTCCACAAGGCGTTCATCGCCGTCAACGAGGAGGGCAGCGAGGCTGCTGCCGCCACCGCTGTCGTGATGGCGAGGAGTGCTATGCCCAGCGGGCTTGAGTTCCGCGCGGACCGCCCGTTCATGTTTCTCATCAGGGACAACGCATCGGGTGCCATCCTGTTCATGGGCAGAGTCGTGGAACTGAACGAGTGATGAGCCGCATGCACCCGTTCAGTGCGACGTCGATCGTATCGAACTTTGGGGGAGAAGGTATGCCGAGGCAGCTGGTGTCACGGTAACAGAGCGCCTGTGGGCACACTCCATGCTATATTGTCTAACCTGTGCTACATAGGGTCCGGGCTGGACTGGGGGAAGAAGGAGTACTGCGCATGCGTTTCATTCGTCCCACCCTGGTGTTCTTTGTCGCTCTGTTCATCTTTGTTCCCACGGCGCTCCCTGCACAGGAGTGCTACACGACCCTCGATGACGGGGTGTGGGGCAATCCGAACAGATCCTTCAACGGCGTTCCGATCCCGACCATTATCGACAGTCTCATTCCGGTTGGTGACCCGCTCGTGATCGGCATACCCGGTCGCTCGGTCGCCTTTGCGGACGGCGGAGAGGCCTGCATCCTCGACGGGCTTCCGGGGAGCAGTCGCCCGTGCGCGCTCACCGGCGACTTCGTCGATGCCGTGGTCGACACCGACTGCGTGTTGCCTGAGGGCTTTCCGGTGAACAACAAGGGCAAGTTCAGAAACGCCCTCCTGAGCGAGACGATGGCGCTCTCTCTGAACTGCCGCTTCGACCCCGACCTCTTTCTTCTCGAGGTAGCGCCCGTCATGTTGACGGTTGCGGCCCTGCCCGGTGAGGACGGGCTCTACGGCACGGCGGATGACTCCCTGTGCGCCGACTGTGACACCATGACCGTGCGTATGCCGGCGGAGCTCATGGCAGCCCTCGAGGACAGCATGGGAATCGACCCAACGGTCGGAGCTGTACTCGCCTTCGCGAACACGTCGTTGGGAGGAGGGGAGACCTACGGCCTCAACGGCAAGACGGTCTGGCACGCCGTGAAGAACCTGAACCGTGCATTCAAGCGCGCTCGCTTCCTTGTGAGCGCGGAGTCGGACACGATCGTGCCGATCGTACTCACGGCTGAGGGGAACGGCGGCGAGCGCGGGAACGGCGCAACGGCGAAACTCTCGCTTGTCGCTACGAGAACAGCTTCCGGCGCTCCAGCTCTCTATCTGAGCCTTCCCGAGCAGTCGCACGTCCGCGCTATTGTGTACAACGTTGCCGGTCGCGAGGTCGCGGTTCTTGCAGATCGCGTGCTGCCGTGCGGAGAGACCGTGCTCGAATTCCCCGCGAACCGACGGCTCGCCTCGGGCATCTACTTTGTCCGCGCAGAGACGGCGTCTTCTACCGGCACAGCACGGCTCGCAACGAAGGTAGTGATCCTCCGATAGCAGTTTCCTTCACAGACACGAGCCACAACACGGAAGAGACAAAGCCGCCGCCCGCACTGACGGGCGGCGGCTCTTCCTTTCTTGCGGCGAAGAGACCGACGGCGCCGGACGTCTGATGGCTGGATTCCTTGGTGTGAACACCTATTTCCCAAAGGAGGCAGTGTGAGAGCGACTATGATCTTACCGTAGCGGGCGCAGCGATGATCGGCGGGCAGCGTGTGTACGCTGTCGAGACGGACAGAGCCGAGGAGTACTACACCCTCTATTTCGATATCGAGAGCGGACTCCTTGCGCGCATAGGATACCACTGGTACATTGAAGGGTACGAGGAGGTCGACGGTGTTCTGTTCCCACACCGTGTCATCGCGGGGCGCAAAGGTGGCAGCGTCACATACGCGTTCGACGAGATCGTCACGAACACGCCCGTGTCCGGAGGGCGGTTTGAACCCTCGGGCCGCGAAGCCAGTTCGCACTAGCGGTCAGGGATCGGCCGTGCCTTTGAGAGCACGCCGGAGGAGGCAGGCGACGTGGAACTTGCCCTTAGCATCCTGGTTGGCATCGGCCTGGCCGCAGCCTGTGGCTTCAGGGTCTTCGTACCGTTTCTGGTCATCAGCATCGCGGCGCTGAGCGGGCATCTTGAGCTGGCGTCAGGCTTCGAGTGGATCGGCACCTACTACGCGCTTGTCGCGCTCGCGCTCGCCACCGTCCTCGAGATACTGGCGTACTACATCCCGTGGTTCGATAATCTGATGGACTCGATAGCCACACCGGCGGCTGTCGTCGCGGGGACGGTCATCACTGCGGCCGTCATTGGCGACATGTCGTCCTTTCTGCGCTGGTCTCTCGCCGTCATCGCAGGCGTCGGAGTCGCGGGTACCGTTCAGGGTATGACGGTCGCACTTCGCGGTGCATCGACTGCCACAACTGGTGGGCTGGCGAATCCCGTCGTCTCGACTGGTGAACTCGCTGGCTCGGTGGTCGCGTCCGTTCTGGCCGTCATCCTTCCGATCGTTTCCGTGGCGCTCCTTGCGCTCATGTCGTTCGCCGGTGTCCGGCGAGTTCGCGGAGCAAGGACACGGGCAGGGGAGGAGTAGACGCGTTCGTCTTCTTCGTGTCTGAGATGCACGGGGATGTTGCGCACGGGGCTCGGGTGCTCGACGCGCGGTATCATGCCGGAGCTACCTATACATTCCCTTGATGGCTCCCCAACTTCTCTCCTCGACAGCGGAGTAGCCGCACCCCTGTTCGTGCGCCGATCACAACGCCGTGCGGGTTGTTGAGCGGCATGCACGGTGAGTTCTCGTGGAGCGTTACGTCGCCTGATGCGAGACCGCAAAAGAGTGGGTCCTCCCGAATTGTCCCGGTGTGGTTTCCCGAGAGCGAGTCGCCGCTCGCGTTCCCGAATACGCAGCAGCGCGAGAACGTGGGTAGGCCGAGGTCGGCGCAGTGGATGGCGTCTACGCCAGCGTTGTCAAACGCAAAGATGGTCTTGTCGATCCAAGGGTTCGATTTCCACAGATAGACGCTTGTGCCCCAGGCTGCGCTGTTCCGAGCGAACGTGTTGCTGACAAGAGCCCCATCGATGGAGTCCTGGATGAGCAGTGCTCCTCCTCGCGGCTCGTGTTGCCGATGAATGAACACTGCCCGAGATAGGGACTGCCTCCGTCAACGCACCAGACAGCACCGCCGCTACTCGCGGAGCAGTTCTCGAAGATGATGCCTGTAATGGTGGGTGAAGTGTAGTCGCACGAGATGCCGGCGCCGCCGTGGTATAGGCCGACGTATCCATTCCGGATGGTGATATCACGCAGGCTCGTGCCGAGGCCCTCGCCGTTGTGGAACACGAACCCGCGGTGGTCGTTTCCGGGACCGCCTTCGAGGTAGATGATGCACGCCGCTGCATCCCCACTCTGCGAGCGGACTGTGATGCCCTTCCCGAGGAAGTTGACATCGACGTTGCCTTCTCCCGTGAAGACGCCGTCGGTGAGGAGGATCGAGTCACCCTCAGCGGCCGCAACGATCGCTCCCTTGATCGTAGCAAAGTCGCCCGAGCTGTCAGGCTTGACGATGTGTGTGACTGCGGGAGAGTCGGCGGGAGTGAAGAGCGTAATCGAGCCTGCGGCGAGCAGCATTGACAGAATGAGCGATGAGCGCATCGCATCGCCTCCTGTTGTATGATGAGTGGCCAGCGCGCGTCGCGTGTGTGCGGTCAGTGTCCGTGGCGCCGCCAGCGTGCCAGACCGAGCAGGCTCCGCCCAAGGGGCTGAATCCCAGTCAGAATAGCACGCTTCTACACAGCCTGCAAGGGGGCAGCCCCTCCTTTTGGTCGGGACGTCGCTGATTCCGGTTCAGCAGAGGACGTTGCGCACGCTCTCCAGGAGCCCTCTGATCGAGTACGGCTTGCTGAGGAATGGGATACCCATCTGCTGGGGATCGCGGGTCGCGGATCTCCTGTCAGGATAGCCGCTTGCCAGGAGCAGTCGAGCGTTCGGGTCCCAGGCCATGATCTCCTCTGCGAGTTCGATTCCGCTCTTCCCAGGCAGCACGATGTCACTGAACACCATGTCAAAGCCGACCGAGTCGCCGCTGAAGACCTCGATTGCTTCCTCGGCGCTCGCCACATCGACGATCTCATAGCCGAAGTGACGGAGCGCATCTGTCGCGAAGCCGCGCACGGCGTCCTCGTCCTCGACGAGGAGTATGCGACCGCCGGCGTGCACCACCGGCGCGTCGGAGACGCTTCCCATCGCTGGGTCAAGCTGCGGCTCGCGAGCGGGCTCGGGCTCAGGCTCGGGGATGACCGGTAGGTAGATGCTGAACGTCGTGCCGCAATCGGGTCCTGTATCAGTCTGGATCCAGCCACCGTGCTGCTGGACGATCCCGAACACCACAGAGAGCCCCAGACCAGTCCCTACACCCGATTCCTTCGTTGTGAAGAACGGTTCGAAGATGTGGTCTATCGTCTTCCGATCTATCCCTGTCCCAGTGTCGGAGACAGAGAGGCAGACGTAGCCATCGGACGGTTCGCTGCACTCCTTCGGCAGTTCTTCGTTGTCGAAGCTCGCCTTCCCGGTCGTGATCGATAGCTTGCCGCCCTCGGGCATGGCGTCCCGCGCGTTCACGGTAAGGTTTAGGATGACCTGCTCGATCTGCGATGCATCGACCTCGACGTATCCGAGGTCAGCCGTGAGACAGGTCGTGACCTTGATGTTCTCTCCGACCAGGCATCCGATTATGTCGCCCATGTCTCTGACGATGGTGTTCAGGTCTTGGGAGGCGAGTCTCAGTGGCTGCTTCCGGCTGAACGCAAGAAGCTGCTGCGTGAGGACAGCGGCCTTCCCCGACGCGCCAATGACCGATCCGAGCATCGATGCCACCGCGTCGTCCTCGCCCAGGTGGGACAGTGCGAGCTCCGCATATCCGGATATGGCCGTGAGCAGGTTGTTGAAGTCGTGTGCGATCCCGCCGGCCAACAGGCCGATCGCCTCCATCTTCTGTGACTGCCTGAGCTGCTCGTCCTTGATGGCGAGGTCCCGCTGTGTCTCCATGAGTTGGGTGATGTCGATGCTGAGCGCTATGACCCCGATGATGTCTCCGTTCCTGTCGCGGTACGGAATGCGGTCCGTTTGCACCCATCGCGCCTCAGGGGCGATGGCGAGCCTTCCAAGTGCCGTTCTCCTCGGTTGTCCTGTGGCAATGACCTCGGAGTCGAGAGCCTGCCCTGAATCAGCCGCGCCGGGCAGGAGTTCCAGGAGGCGCTTCCCACGCCACTCCTTGGCCGGAATGCCGGCAAGGTCTGCCGTAGCTCTGTTGACACGAAGGTACCTTCCCTGGCGATCCTTGTACGAGACGTACGCGGGCACCGAGTCGAGGATTGTCTGCAGCTCCTCGCGCTGGTGCTCGAGGTTCTCGGTGGTCTCGATGCTGCGCACGGCGAAGGCGACATCATCAGCGACCTCTCTGAGAAGCGCGCGCTCCTCCTCATTCCATATCATGTCAGCGTCAGGGACGACCCGAAGCTCACCAAACACCTTGCCACCGCACTCTATTGGGATGACCATCACATCGCGTTCCACGGTCTCGTCGTGGGTGTCGCGGGGGTCATCGCAGAGATCTACTCTGTCCATCAGAGCCCCGTTGAGTTCGATCTCAACCTTCCTGTAGCCGAGTCCGCGGACGAGCGTCTCGCATGACTTGTGCGCGAGAACGCGCCGGTCGGTCTCCCGGGTGATATGCTGGTTCACGGCCCTTACGGATCGGACCACGCTGTCGAGGCGCTCGGTCTGTGCGGTTGCGATCTCGAGGCGGCGGACCATGCGCGACGAGATGAACCCCGCGAGAAGGAACGCCGCGATGATGGTTACTCTGCTGTAGAGTTCTGGGGGAGTGACGTTGAGGAACAGGTGCTCAGGGTATGTCTTGCCTGCGTAGAAATAGGAGTCGAGCGCGGCCTGCATGACCCACGCAAAGATGCCGGCGAACACCGCGAGTATGATCGCCTGGTGCTCCGGTCGTGCGTGCGGAGTAAAAAAGCGGTTCGAGGCCATCAGGAATCTCCTTGATGCCGAGCTCTCGGCGGGTTGGGAGTGTTGTGGAGTCCGTCAGGCTCGGTACTGTTGCATGTGACCTATGCCGCTGCGAACGACAAGATGATCTTGTGCGCGTACATAGTGCATAGAATATGCCAGCGGAGAAGTCGTGAGACACGCACAATCCCTATCGCCAAGGGAGGACGATGCCTCCGTCTGCGCCAGTATGTCGCACGCGCGCTCCGCATCGGACAACGTCTCTCGCCTGGAACGGCATGGATGACAGCGAGCGGCCGGTGGCCAACGGTGTCTACTTCTATCTGCTGAGGATCAGGGATAAGACCGTCACGAAGCGTATGGTGTTGATCGACTGATCAAAGGGGTGGTCGAAGGGTCGCTTGGTGGTCGGCGTGGGCGGGCGACCGGACAGGTGCATCAGGATGTCGACCCTGTTCCGGTTTCCATCAATCCTCTTCAAGAACTAGCGGGTGACGTGGGGCTCTTCTTCAGAGCTACACTTCGTGGTGGCAACAAGGCGTACGGGGATTGTGTTGTGCTCGGCTGAGTTCTTCGAAGCTCACGAGAGGTCCGCCAGTATCTTAACAGGTCGAGCCCAACTCCCTCACGTGGCTGATGCGCGATTCGCAAGCCGGCGTGTGCTGCGTGCAACATGCCAGGGGACGGAAGCGGAGGGCAAAGACGACCGTGCCAGCCCGCGACCGTGCCAAGTCGACGTGCTACCGCGGGCGCAGGGGACTCAGCCAGCGGTGAATCCGTTCGTTGTCCACGGCACGGTTGCAGGACGTGAAGCACTCCCAACAGACAGGTTTCCCGGTGCGCGGCATGGCCAAGGAGCGGCGCCGGAACTCCCGGTAGCGTGCCCCGTGCCACACGTCGTAGAAGTCCTCCTCGTTGATATTCCCCAGCCGTATGTCCTCGCACGGGCAGCAGGGAACCACCGTCCCGTCGGGGCCGATGACCGCGAACATCCATCCGTCGTAGCAGGGAAGGCTTCTCTGCAGAGGGTTCTCCTGTCGCGGGTGTGTTCCGACCCGCAACCTCAGCTCATCGGCCAAGCGTGGCAGGTTATGGCTGACATTCGCGGCGTCGAGCCGCTGGCCACACCTCGGGATGACTGCGAGCAAGTGCGAGACATCATTCGCATCCAGCTGCAAATGAGCCGTCTCAAGAGTCTCGCCCATAACGGCCCAGCTGATGTCGTTCAGGCCTAACTCGCAGCAGAGATCTATCATGTGCTCGACGTCTTCGACGTTGTCACGGCAGAGCACGTAACTCACCCGTGCCCACGGCTGTTGCCCGTCACTGGCGCGCCGCCGCTCGAGCACCTCGCGCACGAATCCGATGGCCTGCTCCCAGACATCCTTGCCGGTGATCCGCTCGCAGACCTCACGCGAGGCAGCGTTGAGCGAGACGTTGAGCCGATCGAGACGCGACTCGACCAGTGCCGCGGCGAGACCGGGCTGTGCCAGCGTACCGTTGGTGACCACGGAGCATATGAACCCGGCCTGCTTGATGATCCGGACGATCGCCGCGATATCCGGATGAGCCATGGGCTCGCCCTTGCCGGAAAGCTCCACTCGTTGGACGTGCACGCGCGCCAGCGAGCGACACAACGTCTCGACCGTGTCGAGGCTCATCGTGCGACGACCACCAGCGTACGCGCGCCGCTCCGTAATGGGTGTTCCTTGCAACCTACCGTGCGATTCGCAGAAGGAGCAGCGAAGGTTGCAGTGGTGGGTGACCTCGAGGCTCACTCTCATCGGTCCCACGATAGGCCGGCGCGCCAAGATGCTAAGGAGCCGCCAAGCGACTTGAAGGCGCCAGGCGACTCTACTCCGTGCCACGATCACCTCCGTGACGATATCCCGTGCAATCTATTCTAACACGCCGCCGGCGTCAGCGTCAACACTACCAGTTCAAGGGTGTGTAAGCTAAGCGTAAATGTCCTCTCTAACTGCAAAGATAAAATGTCCTCTCCGGCTGCGGTGGTATAATGCGCCCCAAGGAGGGGTGCACATGAGAGGGGACATCATTTTGAGTCAAGAAGAGGCCCACAGGGCCAGGGTCTTTGGCGAGGTCAGCAAAGGAACCATGACCTTGAGAG
>JAUWBY010000119.1 GCA_030609605.1 Candidatus Eiseniibacteriota bacterium | reverse complement strand
GAATCGAGTAGGAGATCGACGTCCCAGCTGCGAACGGGTTCGGACTCGCGGGCCTCAGCGCGAAAACATGAGCATCGATATCATCGATACCCGTATCCACCTCCTCTGCGCTGAAGAGATAGTCCATGTCGTCGTAGTTCCTGCTGGAGTTGACAACGATCAGCATGGTGTAGTCGAGCGTGTCCCAGGCCTCGATCATAGTATCGCCATTGCCCCACGGGTTCAGGCTGATCTCGCCGAGATAGTGCGTCCCTCCGGTGCCGACGATGTCGTCCCGCGTGCAGATATTGGCCGAGTAGTCGAGCGCAACCAGCGACGGACCGTCGAACGAAAGGTGAAGACCGGTCCAGCCGTTAGCCGGGTTGTTGAACTTGATCAGATTGTACGCCATGGCATCCGGACGCATGGCCGTGTAGGGACCGACGTCGACGATCGGATAGAAACTGAACGTCCTGGAGGTCGCGTTGAGCGGGAAGAACTGCCCCTCTTCGTAGTGCCCGCCGTCATACCGCGAGTTCGTGAAGAAATTCCAGATGGCGAACTCCTGGAACTCGTCCGCGAGCGATGTCCCGCGCGCCATGAGCACGTTGTTCATAGCGTTGTACTCGCCCGACGTCTCCATCTCCCACCAGTTCTCGACGACGACATCCGGGTCGACGTGCTCGCAGAGGAAGAAATTCCAAACGCTTGTTCCGTACCAGCGCATGCCACCCGAAGGGTTGTAGTCGAGCGACCGATACGGGCTGTTGAAGTAGTAGTTTATGTAGCCCCTGTAGTCGTTGATGTCATCGTACACGTAGTCCTCGGCCCACATCGACGTGCACTCCTTGTACCAGGTCGGCTCGTTGACATCGTGCGCCGCCTGCAACCCGTGGCAGAACTCGTGAGCCACCGTGATCTGGATGCACTCCGTCTGTGTGTGCCCGAAGCCGGTGAAGTCGTGGTTGATGACGACAAAACTCGAGGCATCGCTTGATGGACCGCCCGGCTGGTAGTAGGTTGCCTGGCAGTAGCCAAAAAGACCTGCGCCAAGATCCTGGACGTAGATATCATAGAGATCGTTGCCGCCGCCGCCGTCAGGATCGCTGCCGTCGGCAGGAGGTGGACGGAAACCGGCATCGTCGACCTCCCGAGTCCATGAGTACTCTGCTGCCGTCATGACAGCGTCACGGAAGCTTGTGTCCGGCCAGCCGTAGATCTTGTGCGTTCCCGATGTGTCGTAATGGATACGGAAGTGCGTGGTCTCGACATACGTCATGCACGTCGGCCTCGTTCTCATCCCCCGGATCTCCGCAGCGACCGCTTCCGGAAGCGTAGAGAGAATGCTGTCCAACTCCTCGATCGTGGGCAGACCACACTTCTCTATCACGCCGCCGGTGTACTCGTCGGGAACGAGCTCCGGTGCGTAGACAGAGTAGGCTTTGAGAAGGTACATCTCGGCACGATCGATCACACCGCGCGCGAATGCGTCCTCGATCACCTTGCCCGTCGTCGCCTGCTCCACATCGAGCTTGGCAGGACTTGCTACAGCGAAGATGACCAGGATCGCCAGCGCCAGTACTGTAGTCAACCTGCGCATAGTTCTCCCTCCGTTTGGGGGTACTCACCCGGTTTCAATGCATGTATGCAACCAAGTACTCATTCTATCACAATATAGGCGATGAAGCAAGAATTCACGCCTTTCCCTTAGATGCGAATCGGGTGAAGGAGTCTCAGTCGATTCTCCCTACTGAGCCAGCAAGGTATTGTGGCGAAACCGACCTGAGTTCCCATCGAAAAATGGAAAGGGCACAGCCATTGCGGTCGTGCCCTCTCCGTTTTTCAGACTGCTGTCTGTACGGCTTTCTTCCCTACTGCCCCCACCCTACCCCTCTGCCGACTCCTTGCATCCCACACCCTTAAGGATGAACTCCGACAGATCTGATGCTTTCGCGGTGAGCGGATACGAGCAGTCGGCGGCCACCCACTCGAGCACCATGTTCTGATAGGCCCCGAATACCATGACCGCTGTGGCGACCGGGTCGGACTCCCGGAAATCCCCTGCCGAGATCCCGTCCTTGATCACACCTTCGATGATGTCCTTGTACGCTCGGCTGCTCTTCTTCGCGACGGTCTTGATCATCTCTGAGCTCTGCCTGAGCTGCGAGAGGAATATCCTCGCGCTGGACGGGTTGCTCTCCATCAACTCCAGCCCGAGCGTGAGCAGCCGGCGCATCTTGGCCTCTGACCCGCCTACGGCCTCCACTCCCTGCTTGAGGCGTTCCATATGAGAACCAAGGAACTCCTCAAAGACCGCCACGATCAGCATCTCCTTGCTCTTGAAGTAGATGTAGATGGTCCCGGCAGCGACACCCGCCGCATCTGCGATCTCCGATGTCGTTGTCTGGTGATAGCCCTTCTCGCCAAAGAACCTAGCGGCGGCATTGATGATCCGTTCTCTCTTGTTTCCTACGCGCTTCCTTGCCATGACTCAACCTCCGCTCACCCTGGACACGATCTGTCATTAGCGCCCGTCGAGAACTGACTGATTCCCGGTTCACTCTTCGCCAAGACATGAATTCCCGCCCGGCAACTCCACAGCGCCGCGTCCGTCGCGTACGCGGAAGTAGCTACCTGCCGGTGTGCAAACCTCCTCTGCCAATCTGTATGAATGCTCTTCAACAACAGAGTAGGCGAGAACACCCTCGAAGACAAGCACGTTCTGGTCCGCAATGAACGACGGTCACTGTCTTGGGAGAAACCCAGGACAATGACCGTCAGAATGGGCGGGGTGGGCCGGCCAGGGGCCGCAGCGCGGCGAGCCAAAGGAGAGGAATCGCCGTCCAGGCTAGTGCTTCCCGCTGGTCAGACCCTTAACCCCGCCACCATCCCTGGGCCTCCCCCTCAACTCAGGCTTGATGATGTCGCCGAAGTCATGAACGAGGGGAATCCCAAGCACGTAGCTGATGACGCGCGGCATCACATGGCCGCTCGTCCAGTTATTATAGAAACTGTGTTCCAGAGGCTGGGTGGTTACGATGACCCATCCGCCTCTATAGTCGTACTCCACCAACGTCGGATGACCCGCGTCGTCGACCGTATATACCGTCGCACCATCGGGCAGATTGCTGATACCCTCGTGACTCGCGTACTGCCCGTAGAGTTGCTCCGGAAGCCCCTCAACAATCGGAGCGCCCGGCAGAGTGATATAGTTGTACCAGGTCTCATACTCCGTGAGTTCTATGGCGCCGGGTAGAACGATGCCTGCATCCGTGATGGACCCACCATTCCATCCGAGATCGCACGCCTCCCAGAAGATGGTGCCGCCACCTGCTACAAACTGTAGGAAGCGGACCTGGTTGCCCGCGTACTCATCATAGAATGCTTGCGGCTGATCATTCTGGATGATGACAAGATCCTCTCCCGGCGTGAGCGTGAGAGTTCCCATATCGGAAGAACTGAGGACTTCGTATTCATTCGCACCCACACCCTCGGTAAACTCCATGATCTCAAGCATCTGATCCAGCACCGCCGGCACTTCAGAACCCCAAGGAACCGCATCCCTGAAGATGACAATGTGAACCGCGTTCTCCTGGCTCCCGCCGACGTTGACCGTGTGAACAACTGTATCATTGAGATTGAGAGGGTCCTTCACCTGCATCGCCACACTCTGCGCGCCTGCCTCCTCGAAGACGCGCTGCACCACCTTCTGAGTGTCCCAGTCGGTGTCCCACTCGCCGTCGTTGTCCCAGTCCCAGCGCACTCTGAGATCAATAGTCGCATCATCAGGATCGGTTGAGGCCACGGCACTGAACGAGAAGGTGGATCCGACCGTAGCGAATGGTGGACTCACCGTGAACACGGCCGTCGGGGGAGAGTGTGAATCTACGTGGCTCATCACGCCGTCGAGCTGGGTGATCCGCTGCTGCTCCTGGGGCGACTGCGCCACCATCCGCGAGAAGAGCGGCACGCGTGATTCACCTGCCGCGATGACCTCTGTCGAGAACGATATGCCGGAGATGAGTCGACTGATGGCCTCGATATACTCGGCGCAATCGGCGTTCGCGCCCTCCCAGAACCAAGATGCGACCGCATCGCTGTCCTGGGACACAGCATCGAGAAGTGTCCCGATGAAGCCGTATACATCGTGTGCAGCCGCGCTGCTTCCCAGTCCACTATCCCACCCCGAGAAATCGAAATCTGCCGGGCCGCGATCGACTACCACGCCTGAACCCACCGCCACTATTTCCGCGATCGCCCGGCATGTGTTCATCCTTGTCACCAGGCCATTCGCTGTCTGTGAATCGAAGGATCTGAAATCCGCCCAGATCAGTGTGACGTCGTATGTGCCGTCGCCCAGATCGGGATAGCTTCGCGTCGCACTCGTGACATCAACTGTAGGCGGCCAGCCGGTCGAGATCCTCACCTTCTCTCTCGCTGAATCGATCAGAACCAGGAGCGAGTCCGCGCTCCCGACGGTCTTGAAAACCGACGCGTAGTAGATCGGGTCCCGGTTCACCCAGACAACGCTGTCACCGGCCACATCCTCGAGCCACGGGTCCGACAGCGGAATTGGATTGATCGTTCCGTCGTCGAGCGCGTCCACTACGACTTCGCACGCCGCCTGCATGATCTCCGGCACGAGTTCGCTCGTCAGTGATCCCACGGACGAGCTCGCCAGAACGGTTTCTATTGAAGTGACAAGCCGACCCCAGTCGCTCTTGTCCACAACGATTCCGGCCAGCGACACATGGTCGCCGGCTGAGAACAGAACAGTGAAAGGATTGAGCATCCCAAGCGCCGTAGCGGTCGATGAGGCATCAACCGTGATCGCGTCATCAGTCGGCCCCACGTAGGCGAGCACGACCGGCGTCCCATCTGCGTCCGTTACAACGAGAACCTGGTGGGAGTCGGTGTCGGGAATTCGAACGGTGAAGCTTCCATCCGACGACACGCTCGCGCCCTCGGCGAATGACAGGATATCCAGATCCGCAAGATCCACTCGTGACCCTTCCGGCAACTCCACGTTTCCGCTCACCGAACGGGTCGGTATGGCCCACTCGTCCTGAGGATCGGACGGACCGACTGTGCTTGAGCACGACGCAAGTACGAGCGCGAGTCCGAGAACAACGGCGGTCAACGTCTTAGCACTCTTCATTGCACACCCCCTCACGTCTGCACATGCCTGAAAGAGTCCCCATGGGGACCTACACGGGCATTTCGTTGCAAGGGGTGTTCCAGAAAAGACCGGCTCTCCCCACCAGGGAAGAGCCGGTCACGAAGTACGTAAGTTGTTGCCTGCCGCTACCTAAGGACGACGACCTTGCCGCGACGGATATCGTTTCCGGCCACCAGTTTCATGAAGTAGAGGCCGTTCCCTACTCGGCGGCCGTGCTCATCGCGACCATCCCACGTCACATCGACCGTCCCGGCGTCCATCTCAGCGTCCACGAGTCTTCTCACCAGACGACCATCAACGCTGTATATGGCGAAGGTCACATCCGTCCGAGTCGGGAGTTCGAACGACAGCGACGCCTGCCTGCCGAAGGGATTCGGCCGGCACGGGTGGAGAACCAGTACGGCAATGGGCGGATCTTCAACCCCGGTATCCTCGACAATGAACGATGCCGTCGCCATGAGCTGGCTGCGCTCCGTGCCGTCATCGGCATAGGCGCGCCAGTAGTACGTGCCGTTGTCCAACGACGATGCTACGATCCATGACGTCGTGACGGCACCCTCGGTCACACCGCTGTCGGAAGCGATGAGATTCGTGCAGAGCGCGTCATCGTATACCAGGAAGCCGTACGTCAGCACGTCGCTGGGATCCGGATCGTACGAGTTGACGACAGTGAGCTCCGGCGTTGAACTGCTCACGGTTCCGCCGTCCGGAGGATCGGAGAGCATAGGAACGGACGGCTTCACGTTACCGGTCGGCGGGCCGCTGATCGTCACGTCATCAACGTACCATCCATCCTCCTGCACGTACGTGTCGGACGTGAACCGGAACCTCACCAGGAAATCCGCCGTCCCGACGAAATCGTTCAGAGACAGTTCCACCTCTTCCCATCCATAGTTGTTCCCGTGGTACTTCGGACCAATCTGATGCCACGCCGCGCCGTTGTCATCCGAGACCTCAACGTAGCAGTAGTCGTAATCCTCTTCCGTATCGACTCTGTGCCAGAACGACAGATCCGCCGCGGTCGCCGATGAGAAATCGATCGCGGTAGCCAGCTCGATCCATGTGTTCCGGTAGTTACCGTAGTCGCCGCTCGGGCTGTCGGTGTACGAGGTCGAGGGCGAGTGTGACTGCGTACCTGTAAGCCCCCAGTAGCCGTCGTTCTCAACCCAGTTCCCGGTCCCGCTCTCCATGTCGTCGAAGAAGACCACCGTCGGCTCCCCCACCATCCAGGAGAGCGACTCTTCCATGTAGAGTCCATCGCCCGCTATCTCGAGCATGATGACAAGCCCGTGTCCGTCGGGCGTGGCTGGATCAACGGTGAAGGAGAACGGATCGCCCGAGTTGGATACCGTAGATCCCGCCGGGATCGCACCCAGTGTGACACTTGCATCATGAAGCTGGACGTACGGGTCGTCCGTCGTGATAGCCACGCTCACACCGGTCGCTCCGGCGAGGATCCCCTGGTTCTCGATAGAGACAACGAAGTCGAGAGTCTCGCCGGCGTCCGGCTCCTGGTCGCCGTTGCCACCTGTGAACGTGGTTCCGTCCACCGCAAGATAGCTCCCTGCAATCCGACAGACATACTGCTGCGGCCAAAGGTTCTCGGCGTTCAGGCTCGGGATCTCACTCTCAGCAGGCCAGAATCCTGTTCCGGAAACCTCGACGCAGAGAGACCAGATACCCTCAACACCGTATGCCCAGTCGGGCGTCGTCCCGCTGCAGTTGTAGAGAATCTCGCCTGCCTGCCCCACCTGGTAGCCGTTGTACTGCGCCATGTTGTTGGCAATCACGCGGAACATAGCGTCGTCGGGCGTATGGTCATTCGTGTAGCCCCACGGCAGGAGGACCATACCCGCGACCGAATGGAACGTGATGTTGATGATGAACTCCCGCGCCGCAACG
>JAUWBY010000265.1 GCA_030609605.1 Candidatus Eiseniibacteriota bacterium | reverse complement strand
TTCGCGACCAGGCTCTGGCGTTTCAGGATCACCTCTGACGGAGCATCATCGATCAACCTCGGTTTCGGTCGCTATCATCTGCCTGTCACCGGCAGTCTTCTCATCTATGCCGCGGACGGGTTGCACATCGCCGGTCCGTATACTGCTCTGGACAACGAGGATCACGGCGAGCTGTGGACACCGGTCGTGCTCTCCGACGATATCGTCATCGAACTCACCATTGCCACGAAGGCAGTAGGCGATCTCGAGCTGGAACTCAACTCGATCAACGTTGGCTACCGAGGCTTCGGTGAACTCATCGATAGAAGTCCGGGCTGGTGCAACATAGACGTGGTCTGTCCCGAAGGCGACGACTGGCGTGACGACATCGCCTCGGTCGGCGTCATTTCGACCGGCGGTTCTACCTTCTGTACCGGCTTCATGGTGAACAGCACCGCAGAGGACGCGACCCCATACTTCATGACGGCGAACCACTGCGGCATCAACACGGGTACGGCAGCCTCGCTTGTCGTCTACTGGAACTACGAGAGTCCGAACTGTGGCGATCTTGGCGGCGGTTCGTTCAGCGACAACCAGACCGGTTCCTACTTCCGGGCGGGGTATTCAACCTCCGACTTCACCCTGGTTGAGCTCGATTCGGATCCAGACCCGGCTCATAACGTAACGTTCGCCGGCTGGGACCGTACGACGGCGGATCCGACAAGCTCGACTGCCATTCATCAGCCTGACGCCGACGTCAAGTGCATCAGCTTTGAGTACGACGCCTGCCAGACGACGAGCTATCTCGGAACGAGTCAGCCCGGCGACGGCTCGCACGTGCGCGTCGTCGACTGGGACGTCGGCACGACCGAGCCCGGTTCGTCCGGCTCACCGCTTTTCGACCAGAACCATCGCGTCGTTGGTCAGCTTCACGGCGGTTATGCCGCGTGCGGCAACGATGCGTCCGACTGGTACGGACGGATCTCGACCTCGTGGACCGGGGGCGGTTCGAGCAGCTCGCGCCTGAGCGACTGGCTGGATCCCGCATCGACGGGCGCAACGACGGTTGATCTCTACTCGCCGTTCGCGGCCGGGATGCGTGTGACACCATCGTCCGCTGCCGTATCGGAAGGTAGCGCCGGCGGCCCGTTCACTCCGAACGAGTTCATCTACGTGATTGAGAACCAGGATGATACGGGCATAGACTACAGCGTTTCCAAGAACGCGGCGTGGATCACCCTTGCGAATGCAAGCGGTCATCTGAACGCTCATGCTACGGTGAACGTGACGGTCACGATCAACTCCGCGGCTAACTCCTTTGGGAACGGTGTTTACACCGATCTGCTGGAATTCGTGAACGAGACCGATCACGTCGGCGACACTTCGAGAGGCGTCACTCTGACGGTCGGTCTTCCGGAACTGGCCTACAGCTTCCCGATGGACACCGACCCCGGCTGGACGACGCAGGGACTCTGGGCGTTTGGGAATCCGACCGGCGGAGGCGGCGAGTATGGCAACGCCGATCCCTCGTCGGGGCACACGAGTTCCAATGTCTACGGCTACAACCTGGGCGGCGACTATGAGAATAGCCTCTCAGAGCGCCACCTGACGACCGTGGCAATCGACTGTTCCGATCTTGGCACGGTGACCGTCAAGTTCTGGCGTTGGCTCAACGTCGAGCGCAACTCGTACGATCATACCTATATCCGCGTGAGCAAGGATGGCTCGTCGTGGGACACGATCTGGAGCAATCCGGATAGTCACACTCAGGATTCGTCCTGGTCGCAGTTTGAGTATGACATCTCCTCGGTTGCAGCGGAGCAGTCGACCGTCTATCTTCGCTGGACCATGGGTTCCACTGACACGAGCTGGAGATACTCTGGCTGGAACATCGATGATGTCGAGATCTGGGGTGTGTCGATGGGTGGAACAGGTGTGATCGATCCGGGCAGCGAGACGAAGCTCGCGCTGTCGCCCGCCTACCCGAACCCGTTTGGTCCGGCGGCCAGCGTGCAGTTCTCGCTACCCGAGCGTTCGCACATGACGCTCAAGGTCTACGATGCGGCGGGACGGTTCGTTCGCACGTTGGAGAGTGGACCCATGGATGCCGGCTCTCATGTGGCCGTTTGGGATGGTCGTGATGCAAGTGGTGAGCGCGTGGCGGCAGGCGTCTACTTCGCCCGCATACAGACCGACGGTTTCGATGACGCGGTCAAGATGGTGCTTATCAAGTAGAAACAGTCAGCGCAAGAAGAAGCAGAGCAAGGAGCCGCCCCCGCTACGCGCAGGGGCGGCTCTTTCACATGGATGAACCGATTGTGATGACACTACCGCAGCAGTACCACCTTAGCTGTCACAGTTTCAGTGCCGGATGACAACGTGATGAGATAGACGCCCGATGCCACGCGCCTGCCTGCGCCATCGGTGCCGTTCCATGTGACCGTGTTGGCGCGCTCGTCTGCGGAGCCGATGTGCAGTGTCGTGACGATGCGACCGGATATGTCGAAGACAGCCATCGTTGCCTCAGTGCCGGACGGCACAGAGAAGTCGATCGATGTACCTGATGCGAAGGGATTCCCTCGCGCCTGCAACCAGAGACCGCTCTCCGGCACATGACCGGCCACCGACGTGCCATCGAAGCTGACCCAGACAGGATTCGAGTA
Organism: Candidatus Eiseniibacteriota bacterium; assembly: GCA_030609605.1. Taxonomy (GTDB): domain Bacteria; phylum Joyebacterota; class Joyebacteria; order Joyebacterales; family Joyebacteraceae; genus Joyebacterum. Next base: position 842 of record JAUWBY010000265.1, on the reverse strand, counting down.
GGCGCGGTAGGTCTGATTGTCTCTTGTGGAGCGACACTCGACGCGGAAAGCTTGCGGCTCCCCGAAACTCCCCGACGGGTATTCGATCACTCGCTCACCCGCGTATCCTTCCCCGATAGCATCAGGGTTGAACGAGAAGAGCGTCTGCGTGCCGGTCTCATTCGATGCCAGCAACTCGACGTGCACGATGGGTCCGAAGTCCTCCATTGAACGCCACCTGAGCGTGATCGGGAGTTCCAGGAACGGGTTCCACGAGCCATCCTCACCAATGGCAAGATCCGAGGCGTCATCGAAGTCGCCGTCACCGTTTTCGTCTATCCCCAAGAGGACGAAAGGACCGTCAGTCACCACGCTGCGCCCAGCCCGGAGCGCTGCCAGAAGCTCATTCATCGGTGGGAGGTTGCCGGGGCCGTATGAGCCCGGCACATGGACTACCGTTTGCACCTTTCCGATGGCGCTATCTGTTGCATAGTTGTTGAGGCCTATGAACGACCCGTAATTGAGATCGCCGTGCGCATCGCTTCCGCCTGAGAGGAAGCACTTGACGAGCGGATCGAGCCCAGTCTCAAGAAGGCCGTTCCACGTGGCGATTCCTGCGAGAAGCTCATTCGGATACGGGTCGCTCGGAGTCACGCCGGCATCGAAGTCCGACCAAGGGTTGTTCTGATCGCTGGAATACAACGAATGCCGCGTATTGAATGCTTGGAGGCCCTTGAAAACCTCATAGCCGAGCGCGGTGGCGATATCCTCATCACCCCACATAGTCCCGTCGATGCCCCAGTCCAAGCCTCCCCACTCGGCGCTCATGTCTGAGAGTGGGTGGGCCGCATACATGAAACCGC
>JAUWBY010000269.1 GCA_030609605.1 Candidatus Eiseniibacteriota bacterium | reverse complement strand
GGAGCGCGCGGGCTCCTACACGGGAGGCACGCTGCTTCTGGTTGAGCGGAAGGGAGACGTTGTCATCGGCGAGCTGCCGGGACCGCCCAGTCCTTTTGTCGAAGGTCGCTCGGAGATGACGGTCTCGTGGATGGCTGAGGTAGACAGAAGTGAGGAGCGGATTGATTTCACTTTCGGCAAGACTGAGTTCACGGTTGGCCGTCGAGAGTATTCGGACTGGATCTCCATCGAGTTCGCAGCCGGCCTCGGTGTGAAAGTGAAGGGTCTTATCAAGGTTTACGTGAACGAGATCGCGCCGCACTTCGAACTCTACGTGACGCCGATCAACCTGGATCCATCGAGTCCCGCGATGCCGATCTCGTATCCATCGATGTTCTCACAGTACCTTGCCAAGCTACAGGGCCCGTACGCGACTCTGGGCTTGGCCGAGGACACGTGGGCTCTGAACGAACGCATGATAGACGAGCGGGCGTTCCTCGAGCAGACGTGGCTCATCAACGATGAGCGCGAGAAGATGTTCATGAACTCGCTTGAGAAGAACAAGAAGGGCTTCACTGTCTGCGTCTTCGATGCGACCGACCGCATTCAGCACATGTTCATGCGCTACCTCGACCCTGAGAACCCGGCGAACCGCGGCAAGGATACGGAGGAACACGCCCGGGCCATAGAGGACCTCTACGTGCACATGGACGGACTGCTCGCGCGGGCGATGGAGTACGTCGATGACGACACCCTCCTCCTGGTCATCTCCGATCACGGCTTCAAGCAGTTCAGGCGCGGCATCAACCTCAATACCTGGTTTCTCGAGAACGGGTACATGGTTCCGAAGGTGGGCGGCAGGCCCGACACAGACGGCGCGGCGCTTGAGGAGACCGGCTCATCCTGCAGTTTCGGCGGATACTGTGGCAGCGGAGACGACGGCGAAGCTATCATCGGGGAGTATCTTTCCAACGTCGACTGGTCGAAGACGAAGGCGTATCAGCTCGGCCTCTCCGGCATCTACCTGAACAAGAAGGGGCGCGAGTCGAAGGGAGTCCTGAGCAACGAGGAGTACCGCGCGCTCAAGAAGGAAATCAAGAAGAAGCTCGATGGGTTGATCGATACCGAGACAGGCCAGGTGGCGATCTCGGCCGTCTACGACACCGCGGAGATAATGAACGGACCGTACGTGGGAAACGGGCCCGATCTTATCATCGGGTACAACGTGGGCTACCGCGCATCGTGGGATGGAGCGGTCGGCAAATCGAGTCCCGCCGCCATCGAGGACAATCTGAAGTCGTGGAGTGGAGACCACTGCATCGACTACAAGCTCGTTCCGGGCGTGCTCTTCAGCAATCGGAAGGTGGTCGCGGAGCGTCCCGGACTCATCGACATCGGGCCGTCCATACTCGAACTCTTCGGCGTGAAGGTCCCGAAATACATGCAAGGGCGATCGATATTCAGAAGCGAAGGAGACACGCAGACGGGCGTCTCTTCGCAAACGGAGAGTGATAGAGTTGAGAAGCATGAGAATGCATAGACATGGATACCGGTTGCGGCGACGGTTGTTTTCACCCGCTCTGATGTTGGCCACGGGGCTCGCACTGATGGTGGCGCTCGCGGGCTGCACGGGAGATGAACCGGAGGACGCCGGTCTTACCGAAGAGGACAGGGCGGCTCTGGCCTCACTCGGGTACATCGAGATGGACTCAGACGTCCGTGAGGCTGTCCGGTCGGGAGAGAAGAAGGTCCTTGTCATCGGCATCGACGGCATGGACTGGGTCATGACCACGCGGCTCATGGATGAGGGGAAACTCCCGCACTTCAGAGAGCTCGCAGAGACGGGCGGCTTCGGTCCGCTCCTCTCGAGCATCCCGCCGCAGAGCCCGGTCGCCTGGTCGAACTTCATCACGGGAGCCGATCCCGGCGGCCACGGCATCTTCGACTTCGTCCACTGCAACAGGGCGACGTACATGCCGTACCTCTCGACTTCACAGGTTATCCCGGCACCCGAGCGAGCGAAACTGCTGGGATTCATCCCGATGAAGAATGAGCTTGCGCTGCCGTTCACCGACTACGTTTTTCCGTTGGTGGGGGGCGGCACGATGAACCTGAGACGGGGCGTTGCGTTCTGGCAGGTGCTTGAAGCAGCAGGAGTCCCCTGTACCATCTTCAAGATTCCATCGAACTTCCCGCCGGTGCCGAGCGAGACAGGTACGACGCGGAGCATGTCGGGAATGGGCACGCCCGACATCCTCGGGACATACGGGACATTCTCGTTCTACACGACCGATCCGTGGCCGGGCTCGGACGACATCTCCGGTGGCTACATCTATCCGGTGCGTGTCGTGAATGGGGTCGTAGATGCGAAGCTCTACGGGCCGCCGAATGACTTCAAGGACTACGAGAGAATCGAAGAGCGGACAGGGGAGAAGGTCCCGTACAGCGAGAAAAAGGTCACGCTCGACTTCCAGGTCTTCGTCGACCCTGAGAACCCCGTCGCCAAGGTCGCCATCGGTGGCAGCGAGGTGATTCTCACGGAGGGCGAGTTCAGTGAGTGGATCGAGGTCGATTTCGAGATGGTGCCTGCCACCGTGACGGTCAGTGGTGTTGTGCGCTTCCTTCTCAAATCGGCTCACCCGGAATTCGAGCTCTATGTCACGCCGGTTCAGATCAATGCTGCCAACCAGGTTCTTCCCATCACGGATCCGCCGGAGTACGGGAAGGAACTTGTTGAGGCGGTTGGACATTTCTATACGCAGAACATGCCGGAGGACACAAAGGCGCTTGAGCACGGTGTCTTTGGTAATGAGGAGTTCACGAAGCAATCGGGCATCGTTTTCGACGAGCGTTTGAAGGTGTTTGACTATGAGCTGTCGCGTTTCCATGAGGGGCTTCTCTACTTCTACTTCGGTTCCCTCGATCAGTGTTCGCACGCTATGTGGCGCTGCATGGACCCGTCGCATCCGGCGTACAACGCGAAGGAAGACGCGGCGTTCGCCGACTATCTCGAGGGGCTCTACGTGAAATTCGATGCCATCCTTGGTGACGTGCTCGCCGGGCTGGATGGGAACACGACGCTTATCGCTCTCTCGGACCACGGGTTCGCCCCGTGGTACCGCGAGTTCCACCTGAACAGGTGGCTCTACGATGAGGGGTATCTCGTTCTCAAGCCTGGGACGAGCCCGGAGCAGGTTGAGTGGCTGATCGGGGTCGACTGGGGACGTACTCGCGCGTTCGGGCTCGGCATCAATGGTCTCTACATCAATACGAAGGGACGAGAGGCGCAGGGCATAGTGGAGCCGGGCGCGGAGGCGCGGGAGCTGATCGATGAGATCGCTGCCAGGCTTGAGACACTGCGGGACCCGAAGACGGACGAGAGGATGATCGTGAAGGCGTACAAGGCGGCGGAGGCCTATCACGGCCCGTACAAGACGACGGCGCCGGATATCATCATGGGGTATGGCTGGGG
>JAUWBY010000085.1 GCA_030609605.1 Candidatus Eiseniibacteriota bacterium | reverse complement strand
TGCTCACTTGAGAAGAGCGGACCTCCGGCAACGACAGTGAGTCCGCTCTGCTTGCATCGAGCGATGACCTGCCGGACGGAATCACGCTGCACAACCATCGCGCTTACCATCGCGCAGTCGGCCCATTCCAGGTCGTCCTCGCCGAGTTCACCGATGTTGAGGTCGACGAGACGCAGTTGCCACGTGTCCGGCAGCATGGCAGCGACCGTCAGAAGCCCGAGAGGCGGAGAGCCCGCTCTCTTGCGGATCAGCCTCAGGGCGTGCTTGAAACCCCAGAATGTGTCGGGAAAATGGGGATAGATGAGAAGTGTCTTCATGCGGTCTCCCTTGGGCACGCGTGCACCGGTCAGATATCGCGAAGAGATCAGAAAGAGCCTGCCGTCCCGTTCCTCTGAATCTAGTCCTGAGATTCAGGGAATCGGCACACTCCCCACGTCAGAGCATGATGGAGTCAGGGGAGCCGTGGCTCACTGAGCCTGCGGTCTCTGCTGGCGGTCAGGAAGTGCGCACCTACCGCCAGATGAGAGGCCGCTCCGGCCAAGACCATGGTTTCGAACGGCCGGTTGAGAAGCGCTCCAGCAAACAGAACGAAGAGCCGCATGTCCCTCTTGCTGAGCCTCGCCAGTAGTCCACTGGGCGGTTTGCTTCCGTAACGGAGTTCGTACTCCTTCTTCGTGTAGCTCGCCAGGATGAAGCCGGTCAGTGCGAGAACGGCGCCGAGCAACGTGAACGCGGTCGGGTGCGTGTGCCAATGCCCCAGGGAGATCCCTGTCACTACTGCGACGTCTGCGTAGCGGTCGAGCACCGTATCGGCCCACGCACCGAAGCGGCTGGTCTGGAACTTGAGCCGGGCGATCTCACCGTCGCAGCCGTCAACGATCGAGGCTAGTTGAACAAGCAGCCCGGCGAGAACCGTCCAGAGATAGCTGCCGACAGCGAACAGCGCCGCGCCAGAAAGGGCCATCAGAAAACTCGCGAGCGTGATTGCGCCGGGGGTGAGACGAGTAGCGGCGAGGTGTGAGGACAGCCGAAGTGACACCCTTCGGTTCAGCCAGCGCGCAACGAACCCGTCCTCGGACGGCTTGGCGAGGTTAGCCAAGAGGAGGCGCCTTGCGTGGCTCAGGCTCTCGGGCGTGTCTACATCCAGCCAGAAACGGTCACCGACATCGACGGCTCTGATCTTCTTCTCTTCGATCAAGTGCCGGACCGCTCTGGTCAACGAGCGCTTGCCGCTGCCGGTCGGCTTCTCAAGTGCGCTGAGCAGAGCCTGGGAGCAGAGGAAGAGGCCCGTATCGACGCCGTCGAACGAAGTGAGTTCCTTGCCGATTGCCGTGATGGACTGGCCATCAAGCCGCACCTTCGTGGCGTCCGCAAGATCAAAAACCCCCTCGGTGTGCCGGTCAACCGCCAGGAGGCAGTTGTCCGACCCGTCGGCTGCCGTCATGAGGAGTCGGAGGATGGCCGGATCGAAGACGTGGTCGCACATCAGCAGCAGGAACGGATCTGTCAGGTGGGAGACGGCCGCCAGGGCCGAGCTCCCGTTCCCCGTCTCCCAGTTGGGGTTGTGCACGACAGTGATCGAGATGTCATCGCGCGTCTCCAGCTCATCGATGAGATGGACAATCCTCTCCTGGGCGTACCCCACAACGACGTAGCATTCGTGGACGCCCGCGGCGCGGCAGGAAAGGATGGAGCGTTCCAGAAGAGAGAGGCCCAGAAGCTGGGTGAGCGGTTTCGGTCTTCCTCCGTTTCCCTCGCGCAGCCGCATCCCCGCGCCTGCAGCGAGGATCACCGCCGCCGGCACGCGGTCTGCGGACGGGGGGGAGACGCTCACGGTTCTCGGAGTGTCAGCATTCATTTCAGCTCACTGATTAGGGCCGCATGAAGTTCAGGCGTGGCGGCGGCTACGATCGAATAGCGTTCTGTGAGGGACCGGATCGCAGGGATGGCCTTCCCCTCAGGATTGGTAAGCAGCCCTCCCGCCTCCGCCACGATGAGAGAGGGAGCCAGGAAATTCTCCGGCGTGAGGCGGCCGCGCACATCCAGATGGGCGTCGAGGCTGCCGTCTGCAACCATGGAAAGTGCCCGGCTGGCGCAGCCCAGCGTGCGGACCGCCCGCGCCCGCGAGAGCGTCCCGGCAAGATGGGCCTCCACTGCGAAATGGTTCAGCTCACAGCTGACTGTAGCTCCTTCGAGTTTCATCGCCCGACTGGAGTGAATCCGTACACCGTTCCTGAACGCTCCCTGCCCGCGCTCCGCAACCCATCTGTCGCCTGTGAACAGATCACCCACAAGAGCGTACCGGACTGCTCCGGTGGCGATCGGTTCGCCTGAAGGGATGAGGGCCACTGCCGTCCCGGCGAGCGGGATTCCACGGGCGAGGTTGTCAGATCCGTCGACCGGATCGAGCACCATGACGAATTCGGGCTCTCCATCCCCGAACCTCCGAGGCTCTCCCTCTTCGGAGAGGAGGAGTACCGGGTAGGGGAAACGGTGAGAAAGGCAGACGCGGGCCGCCCGGTCGGCCGCAAGGTCGAACTGCCTTACGCGGTCCCCTTTGGGGTTCGTCGTGGTTTCTCCCACGAAGTGGCCGTTGTGGTGTCTCACTGCCTGCGAAATCGCGTGGAAGAGCACTTCCAGGTCGGCGAGGATTGGTCTGCGATCTTGCATGCCTCTCCATGGACGCGAAGGTGATTGCCCGGTTGAGGGATGGCCTCATCGGCTTGGTGTCGATTGGGAGTGATGGTGCTACACACAACACAGGTGGGCGGATCGTCGTCTCGCTGCTCGTCGCCACTCTTGTCTTAGGGGCCGGGGATACACCCAGCAAGTGGGCGCTTTGAGGCGAATCTGGCGCACCCCTACGGGAAAAGAAGATAGCACGATTCCGCGAGCCTGTCCAGACTCGCGTCTCAGTCTCGAGGCGCCGGGCGGCACAGTATCCGTCTTCTGTCTAGCACGAAGGGAGGCCCTCGGGCTCGCACGCGCTCCACAGGGCGCAGGTGACCACGGTAGAGCGACGGTTCGTTCCACAATGAGCATCGTACTTGAGGCTGAGCCGTGACAAGTATCGCGGCGTGTGGGTTCCGCGCGAGGGGACTCGCGCGTTCGGGAGGCGAAAAGGTGGCTCCGGAAGCACGGCGGCGAGCACGGGTGTCGCTCGTACGTGCATCCGCTCCAGCAGTCTGCGCTCATCCTCATCGGGGATCAGGGCTGGGCTCCCCGCGCCACGGAACTCACGCCCAGACTCAGGTCTTCCGCGAAGCCAAGAGTTCGAAACTCGTCTACTACGCCCCGCCACTATCGAAGAGCCCGGTCCATTCGGACCGGGCTCTTCACTCAAGGGACGGACTGCCCGTTGGTGGCCAAATCTGGGCGGCCACGTGTCTTCTCGTCGCTGCTACCTGTACATGCTCTTGATACCGGTCCAGCTCGCCGACTCGACTGGTGAGTAGTGCGTGTCCGGGACGAGGATGTGGTTCTCGATGGAGCCGTCCTGAACTGGCAGTTCCGGGTCCGAGTCGGGCGTGGTGAAGTCCGCGTTCCACGCGGAATTGAGCCCATAGCCTCCTGCTTGACCATCCTTCGCGTAGAAATCCCCCCACATGGGTAGACGGGTGCTGTCGAACTCTATGTGAGTCGACAGGCCCGCGGCTCCGAACTTGATCCCGTAGACGTCCTCGGGCATGGTCGGGTTGCCCCCTTCGCCAGCAGTGTGCATCCCGATCTCGATCTCGCCGATGTTTCCGCTCGCGCCGAAAATATCACCTGCCGTGAAGTTGTCACTCGTCTCGATGATGAAGTGGCTTGTCGTTCCCTCCGGATGAGTGAACGTGTAGGAGTAGTGCCACGTGTGATCAGGGTTCTCGGTCACATCCCACTCGAGTGTGGTCGGACCGACTTCGATCCAGTTCCCGGTTCCTAGAATTCCCAAGTCAGTGCTCGATAGCGCTCCTGAGTACGCGGTTGCTTGGGGCGGCAGCACGACGAGCGCAACTACCAGCAGCGCCGCTGATACCATGAGTCTGTGCCGGACCACACCATGTTCACGCTATCTCATGATTTCCTCCTCCTAAGATGGCGTGACTTCGCGAGGGCCGCGCGGGACCGCGCACCATCATTCAACAGCCAGCAGAACCCGCCATGGCTACCCCCTCCCGCTATACCGTGGAGCGAATTGCGTGTGAAGCGGATGGCCGCCAGATGTGACCGTCTCACACACATGACTACACGTCCTTTGAGAGTCATCGTCAAGAGAAAAAGCGTCCGCGGCGTGATGTCTGAGTGCGTTCTGATGCACATCGAGACCTGCCGCGATGGAATCTGTGGTATAGTGATTCATGATCGGATTCCGTTCTGAGAGCTTGGCTCTCATGTGTTTCCGATCATCTCTGTTGTGCTGCGGTGTCGGTCGGCTCACGCGGGGGACGGGATGTCCGTTCCTTGCTTGGATGAGGCTCGGGGCGATGCGATCTAATCAGATGCAGATCCATGCACGCGCCAAGGCGGATCTCGTTCTCGCTTTCCGGCTGTTCCTAGGGGTGCTGGTCTGTCTGTGGGTCTTGGACATCCTTCTGAATCTGGGGCTTCTCGAGGCGTTGGTGCTCCATCGCGAGGCACTGGGACGTGTTCGGGACTTCGCGGGCCTCCTTGTTGGGGAACTGCAGATCGCGATTGGCGCGGCAGTCGCTGCTTGGCTTGCCGGGGCCGCAATCGGGCTCGTCCTCACAGAAAGCAGGCGGGATCGTGAGGCCGTTGCGTTTCTTTCCGCGCTGATGGTGGTTCTCGTGATACTGGCCAAGACGCCCGAGTGGCATTTCACAAGCGTGAGCTTGGTCAGGAAGCTGCTCGTCTCGGGCGTCACGGGATTCATCGCCTGGCCCGCCGCGCGGCTTCTCATGAGAACCCGGCGGGTTGACGCCTGGGGAGTCGGGGAGATCATTCAATGGGCACTCGTTCCTGCTCTCGTGGTCGGGTTCGCCAATGAATCGTTGAATCAAGCGGTCTTGGGCACCTTGCCCGAGGCTGCCGTCTCGGCCGTGGCGGGAGGTGTGTTTCTCCTTGTGGCCATTCTATCACTGGGAGGGCGTCCGACGCGGCGCCGTTCCTGGGTGCGGTGGTTTCCCATCCTTGTCGCGGTCCTGCTCGCGGCCCATTCGTGCATCAGCTTCCGGATGTGCGGCAGTTACGACCGCGGCACCAGCGGCGCGCGTCGCTCCGAAGATCGCCCTCACATCATCCTGATCATCCTGGATACTGTGCGAGCCGACCATATGAGATGCCACGGCTACTCGCGTGATACCATGCCGGCGCTCGAGCGGTGGGCGAGAGGTGGACTGACCGCCACGCGCGCCATCTCGCCCGCGGGCTGGACCTCGCCTGCCCACGCCTCTATCTTCTCGGGAAGGACCGTATCGGAGCACGGGATCCACCATGGTTCCTCACACGGGACGGGTGTCGACGCTCCTTTTGTGATCCCAGCCTTCGAGGACATTCCGTGGCTTCCGGATGTGTTGCATGATGAGGGATACCACTGTCTGGCCGTCTCCGCGAACGATCTGGCACTGCGGCCAGAGATCACCGGATTCGACCGGGTGATCATCCCTAGGCGTGCCGGCTGGCACTTGTCAAGTCTTGCCGCCCGAGCTGACGGAGTGTCGCCTCTGACGCGCAGGATCAGCGAGCGGATGGGTTGGCGCATGCCCTACGTTGATGCTCGAGGTATCGTGGACATCGCTATGCGCGCCGTGCCCCGAGACGACAGACCGCTCTTCCTGTTCGTCAACTTTCTGGATGCCCACGCCCCGTACAACCCTCCGGCTCCGGCGCTCAAGGAACTCGGCGTTCAACCCGGTCATGTGTTCCCCCGCTATCTGTTGCACAGGAAGATCACGCGGCTCTGGGAGTCGCTGCCCGAAGGGAAGGCGCAGTACGTCGCTGACCTGTATGACGGTGAGCTGCGCTGGGTGGACATGAACCTGGAGCTTCTTCTTCGGTGGATCGACGAGCGCTACGGTGAGGACGCCGTCGTCATTGTCACTTCGGATCACGGCGAGGAACTGGGTGAGGAAGGTAGGGTAGGACACGAGTATGGTCTTTCACAGAGAATCATCCACGTGCCGCTCTTCGTGCGTGGCCCGGGTCTGGGCCGCGGAGAGCTGAGGGACGTGGTCAGTCTTCGGAGCCTCTATGGCTTCATTTGCTCGTGGGCGAAGGGTGGTTCTCCCGGAGTCGAGGAACTCGTCGAGGTTGATGAGCGCGGCCTGGTCTCGGAGCGGTATCCGTCAACCGACAACGAGAGAGTTCTTGGCTCGGGCTACGAGCGTCCTTGGGTCTCGGTGATCGAGGGGAAATACAAGGCCGTCGGCCCGTCCGAGCGCGAATTCGAGTTCTATGACATCGAGGCGATGGGTTTCGATTGCGAGGTCGTGGCGTCGGACTCTCTTCTGGAGAGCGCGCTACGAGCTTGGATCGATGAGTACTGGGAGGAGTTCCAGGACCAGCGGACGGATGGAGGCGAGGCTCTTCTCGCGAGGGATGTGGAGGTACTGCGTTCCCTTGGGTACCTACAATGAGCGGGACGTTGCTGGCACTACCCATCCGCTGTGATATAGTTGCTGAAGACACCGGCGAAACACGAGATGACCGTTCGCCTTTCAGGTAAATCGCGGCTGCACGTTCGCGCAGGAGAGGTTCTACTGAGCATGACACCGAGAACTGTCGTACGCAGAATCACAATCGCCTTCGTGTATGTGGCGATTATCTCAGTTGTCCTGACACTGTTCCTGATGTGGCGGATACACGTCGGAGAGATGAATCTACTCGACATGGTCGACGGAACCGCGGCGAGACCTTTCGTCTACCGAGTTCTTCTCCCCGGCATCGTGCGGTGTGCGGTGGTCGGCAGCGAGACCGTCCTTGACGCGGCTGGAATAGACAAGGGCGGGACACCAATCAGCTCGGTCGGTGCTTTCATGCTGCGGCGCACGAAGGCACCAGAGTGGACCTTCGAGCACTCGTACACGTACGGGATGTACGCGATCGCTGCGTTCTTCTGCTTCCTTGGCTATGCTCTTCTGCTTCGCAGGTTGATCAGGTCCTTCTACCCGCGCTACCCCTCGTTCATTTCGGACTTCGCACCTGCCATCGGTGTGGTGATCATTCCCCTTGTCTTTTTCCGCTACGTGAGTATGGTGTACGATCCCATGACGCTGCTGATGTCCGCTCTGTGTCTGTACTTGATCGCCGAGCGGTATCATGTCGCATACTTCCTCGTACTCCCTCTCGCTATGCTCAGCAAGGAGACGGCGATTCTGCTGCCGTTCGTGTTCGTTGCTCGCGAGATCCGAGTAACGCCGCGCGCGAAGCTGGCGTTCCTGACCGCGTGTCAGATCATCATCTGCCTTGCCGTGAGGCAGCTTGTAATGTACTTGTTCCGCGCGAACCCTGGGGAATCCGTGGTGAACCAGCTTCACGCGAACCTCATGATCGTAAGAATGCCTGGGTTCTACGTGAAGACGCTGGTTCCAATCCTGCCGCTGGCAGTGCTTGTCGCATATGCGTGGAGGACCAAGCCTGAGTTCCTTCGCAGAGGATTCGTCATCATGGCGGCTCTGCTCGTCGGACTGAGCCTGGTAGTTGGGGTCATGGGGGAGATGAGAGTCTACTACGAGTTGTATTCGTTCGTTTTCCTGCTGGCGGTTCCTGCGGTGGTCGATGTGTTCGGACTGACAGATCGCGAGGAGTAACCTCGGATCTGCGGCCCGCGCCGAACGCTCTTCTACGACGTCCTGCCCGGCTTGCAGGGGCAGCCTGAAACGGATCCGGGAAGGAGGTCGGCATTGCGCATGTCACCTGGGCGATGGGCCGCGCTCGCGGGGCTCGTCGCTGTGATTGTCCATCTCCCTACTATAATGATTCCTCCTCGCGGTGACGAACTGCACACACTGTACTGGGCTGCCAGGAGCATCAAGCATACGGCGCACGTCCTTGACCCATGGATGGGTGGTGTCGTTCGGCTTCCGCCCAAGTTGGCTGTCATGGCTGGTCTTGAGCTGTGGGGGATTAGGATCTGGCCGTACCACCTGCTGAACATCGCCATCCATGCGTTCTCAACGATACTCGTCGTGCGCCTTGGCACGAGATGGAGTGGATCCGCCCGTGTCGGCGGGTGGGCTGCGGTCCTGTTTGCGTCGGGGCTCGGGGTCTACGCAAAGGCGGTGGTTGTCATCAGCAACGTGACGATGCTGCTGGGGCTGGCGTTCCTGCTGATCGCACTCGATCTGCTGTGGTCGGGTAGATGGAAAATGGCCCTGCTGTTCTTCGTTCTGGGGGTCGCGTCTCACGAGGCTATCGTGGTTGCCCCCATGCTCGTTTTCCTCATCCCTCGCTCGAGAGACGGTGAGAATGGTGTCCCGTGGGGCTCCGTGGCTCGCCGCCTTGCGCGCAGCAAGACCCCGCGAAGGGTCGTGTCCGGTCTGTTGCTTCTACTCGTGCTGCTCTCGCTCTGTCCCGGACGAATCGGACGATTTTGTTCGTACGAGGTACGGATGACCTCATTCACGGTGTTTCCTTTCACTGAGCGGGGGACTGCCATCATTGGCGATCATGCTGGAGGCCTGGTAGCCT
>JAUWBY010000025.1 GCA_030609605.1 Candidatus Eiseniibacteriota bacterium | reverse complement strand
GGATTTCTCATCGGCGTAACCACTGCTCAGAAGAATGCGGAGTCTCGGGTTGAGAGAGAGAAGCTCCTCCACGAGCTGGACGCCACTCTTCCCCGGAAGCACGACATCACTGAACACAGCATCGAAGTCTCCGCTCTCCTGCTTGTAAACCTCAAGACCCTCCTCCGCGCTCCCTACATCGAATACATCGTATCCTCTGTCGCGCAGGGCCTTGCAGGCGAAATCCCTGACGACATCTTCGTCTTCCACAACAAGAATGCGCTCGCTGTGGCCGGAGAGATCCCGCGCGACCGGCGCGACTTCTTCGAGTTCCTCTCTCTCACACTCCGCGACCGGCAGATAGACGCGGAACACAGATCCCTCTCCAGGTTCACTGTCCACTTCTATCCACCCACCGTGTTGCTGCACGTTGCCGTAAACCACCGAGAGACCGAGGCCTGTACCCTGATCCTTCTCTTTCGTCGTGAAGAACGGTTCAAATATGTGATCGAGTGTCTCCTTGCTCATGCCGACACCTGTGTCACGGACCGACAGACACACAAATTCACCTTTCCTCGCATCCAGACTCGCCGCGCTCGTTTCTTCGTCAATGACGACGTTACGCGTCTCAACGGTGACTGTCCCGCCTTCTTGTACCGCATCGCGCGCGTTCACAACCAGATTCATCATCACCTGCTCGACGAGCGACGGATCGGCATCGATGATCTGCAACTCCGGATCGAGCTCCGTCACGAGTTCGACGTCCTCGCCGATCAAGTGCCTCAGCATGTCCTGCATATTCGCAACGCGATCGTTGAGCTGGAGCGCCTGAAGCTGAACCGGCTGCTTCCGGCTGAAAGCCAGGAGCTGGTGTGTGAGTGAGGCCGCTCGGCCTGCTGCGTCTTCGACCTGCCGCAAGAGAGCTCGGTTGGGATCGTCCTGCTCAAGCCGATACAGCATCAACTGCGTGTACCCGGAAATGGCCGTCAGCAGGTTGTTGAAATCGTGAGCGATCCCTCCGGCCAGTCGCCCGACAGCCTCCATCTTCTGCGATTGCCGGAGTTCATCCTCCTTGTTGAGCAGCTCTCTCTCCACGCGAACACGATCGGTGATGTCGATCGCGAGACTGACAACACCCATGACGTTCCCCTCTTGGTCGCGATAGGGGATCTTGTCGGTCATCAGCCAACCATCACCGCTGGCTGTCCTGAACGGTTCCACGATCGCACGCTTGGCGTGCCCCGTCCGGATGACCTCCTCGTCGTCCTCATGATACCGTGCGGCCAGACCAGGTGAGATTTCAAACGTGGTCTTCCCGACCCACTCCTCCTGCGGGACGCCGGTCGCCTGAGCAAGCGCGCGGTTGATACGAAGATAGCGCCCATTGAGATCCTTGTAGGAAATGAGCGCCGGCACCGAATCGAGGATAGTCTGCATTTCCTCACGCTGTTTCTGTAGCTCCTCCATCACGCGCTTTCGCTCGATGGCGAGACCGATCTGATCCGATGCGAATGTCAGAAGCTCGAGATCACTCTTGCCGAACTCCTCGGTGTCAGTGTAGCTCTGCACAACCAGGGCCCCCGTGACTTCACCGCTAACCCGCAGGGGAACTCCGAGCCAGATCTGGGATGGCGTACCGATCGTCTCGATCGCGCCGCTCGCGATCATCACATCTGCCTCATCCCTAGTCACGAAAAGGGGCTCGTTGCGCTTTATGACATATGCGGTCATGGTCTTACCGGCGGGGAAAATCTGGAACTGCTCCTGGTCGACAGAGTCCACGAAGTATGGCAGGGAGATTGTGTCTGTCTTCCTGTCGTACAGCGCGATGAAGAAATTCTCGGTAGCCAGGAATTCGCTCAACTCATCCTTGATGGCACGGTAGAGTTGGTCGATATGCTCGGAGTCGTGTACCGCATTGGTTATGCGGTATGCAAGCTGCTGAACAGTCTTCACGAATAGTGGCCCCTGCCCCATGCACCTATACGACGATAGGTGTTGGCCTATCTTGTCATCAGGAACATGATTAGCAAGAGGCGTGCCCTGCTGTTCAGCGAGTTCACAAACCAAACCGGGGCCGCTGCTATTTCGTCGCACCGATCCGCACTGAGCCATCGTCCGTCTGGATCCTGATGGAACCTTCTCCGGCTCCGATCTTCCCTGCCACACGATGCCTTCCTTCCACAAGATCGACAATCCAGGGAAGATTAACCTTTGCGCTTCCATCATCCATGGTAATCGTGAGCATGGCAGAGATCTCATCTCCCAGACTTATCGAGACGTCTCCGTCATCTGTCAGGATGTCGATATCGACTGCTCCTCCGTTGGTCAGCTCGACAACGAGGTTGCCGTCGTCGCCCCTCATCGCAAGATGCTCGGCACTCACCCTCCGCAGCGTGGCATCACCGTCATCTATCCGGATCTCGAAGCTCCCCGCTGACTCGAGGATCTCTATGTCACCATCATCCACAGCGATTGTCACGTCCGCCATCTGTCCATCGAAAACAGTGATATCACCGTCATCGGCACGAATGTCGAGGCTCCCCTGAAAATGCAGGATCTCGACATCACCATCGTCAAGCGCCAGGTGGACTCTGTCGCAGGATACTGCCGCAAGTGAGATGTCGCCATCATCAAGACTACACTCAATGTCAGCGTTCCAGTCCTCGATCGAGATATCCCCGTCGTCCCCGTTCAGGTGAAGCGTCACGTAGGGTGGAGCGGAGATCGTGTACGAATAGTCGTGTCTCGTCATGCGCCGATATCCGACGACAGGGAAATCCCTCTCCTTACCTGTGACATAGACCGCATCGTCCGTGCTTCTGAACTCAACGTCGAAATCGGGCTCTTTTCCCCAGCCTATCATCTCGACCTCTGCGCGGTATCGCACCTTGATGTTGATGACGTCTCGATTCCAAGGGGTGATCGTGACATCTCCGTCGCCGTGTGCGAGGTAGAGGCGCACACCATCGGCAACGTCGACGCTCTCCTCAAAGTCCTTCTCTATTGACGTCAACCTGGCATCCGCCAGGCCTGCAGAAGCCAGCAACATGATCCCTGCGAGCGCGAGAGCGGCAACAGCCTTCATGGAAATGGCCTTCACAGAACACCTCCTTCTGGTGGTCTTCCTGGTGAACATCATTGCGGATGATGAGCATTGCCATCTGCTCTGTTCGACACCCAGCGAGCGCACAGTGTTTCATTTATGGTATTATGTACGGACTGATAACACCACGAACCAGGGAGGATCAGAATGCAGAATGCTCGCGAGGAACTTCCCCATTGGGATCTGTCCAACATCTACTCGGGCCTTGAAGCAAAGGGTTTTGTGGCTGGGAAGAAGAGATATGAGGGTCTTCTTGGAAAACTGGAGTCCTTGATTGAGGGCAAGGGGATCAAACGGCTCGAGACCGTACCGGAGGATCTTGATACTGCGGCCTCCGCTCTCGAGGACCTGATCAACCTCCTGAACGAGACTCTGGTTCTCGGAAGAACACTCGGTGCGTTCATCTATGGATTCACCACGACGGACACGTACGATAAGGTCGCCGCCAAGAAGGACAGCGAGTTCCAACAGCTCGGCGTCAAACTCTCGAACTCCTTCGTCCTGTTTGAGGCATGGGTTGGCTCGATCGCCCCGGTCCTCGATGCGCTCTGCGATCGATCGCCCGTCATCAAGGAGCACCGGCAGGCCCTCGTCGACATTGCGGAGCAGAGCAAGTACCGCATGACGCCCGAGATGGAGAATCTCGCATCTGAACTGCTGGTCTTCTCCGGTGCGGCAAGCCTCAGTACGTTCCAGGGCACGGTCACGAGCCAGCTCAAAATGCCGTTCGAGCGGGACGGAAAGACGGAGCTGTTGCCGATGACGGCCATTCGCAACCTCTCAAACAACCCGGACGAGGACATTCGTCGACGTGCCTACGAGACTGAGCTTGAGGGTTGGACGTCCATACGAGAGCCGGTGGCCTTCGCCCTGAACGGCGTCAAGGGCACCGCCGTAACGCTTGCAAAGCGCCGCGGCCGCGAGAGCGTGCTCGACAAGTCTCTCAATGACAATATGATAGACAAGGAAACTCTCGATGCGCTCCTAACGTCGATAAAGGATTCCCTCCCCACTTTCAGGCGGTACTTCAAGTCAAAGGCAAAGAAGCTAGGCAAGGAGAGCCTGCCATGGTGGGATCTCTTCGCGCCCGTCGGTTCGGTTGAGCTCTCGTACACCTGGTCGGAAGTCCAGAACTACATTGTCGATCAGTTCGGAACATTCTCGAGCGAGCTTGCCGATTTCGCAAGGAATGCCTTTGAGAAGAACTGGATCGACGCGGAGCCGCGCGACGGCAAGGTGGGTGGTGCCTTCTGCATGCGCGTTCCGGGAGTCAACGAGTCGCGGGTTCTCGCTAACTTCGACGGCAGCTTCGACCAGATGAGTACGCTGGCCCACGAATTGGGACACGGGTTCCACAACTACTGCCAGATCGGCCTCCCGATGATGCGCCAGGGGTCTCCGATGACGCTGGCTGAGACAGCTTCCATCTTCTGTCAGACGATAGTCATCAATGCTGCGCTGAAATCATCGCCACCGGAGGCACAGCTGGGCATACTCGAGAACCAGATCATGGACGCCGCCCAGGTCACCGTGGACATCTACTCGCGCTACATCTTCGAAACGGAGGTGGTCTCGCGGAGGGCTGAGTCCACTGTCTCAGCAGACGACTTCTGCGAAATCATGCTCGACGCGCAGCGCCAGGCCTACGGCGACGGGCTTGATGCGAACCACCTCCACAAGTACATGTGGCTATTGAAACCGCACTACTACAGCTACGACTTCAATTTCTACAATTTCCCCTACGCATTCGGCCTGCTGTTCGGGCTAGGCGTCTACGCAATCTACCTGAAGGAGGGCGAGTCATTCCTCCCGCGCTACAAGGAGCTCCTCAGGAGCACGGGCGAGGGGAAGGCAGCTGATCTGGCAGCCCGCTATGGAATCGACATCCGTTCTCGCGACTTCTGGGATGCCAGCATTGATGTACTGGCGAAGCAGATCGACCGGTACTGCGAGCTCGACTAGCCCGCGGCCGACGCGCGATCTATCGGGATGCCTAACAGGATTCCGGGAGCATGAATCGACACGGTTCACCAGCGGACAGGTCGCCGCACCAGTGGCAGCGTGATATCGCAAGATCTGCGGCGCTGCTTCTTGTGGTCGGCGTCTGCATAGGGTGTAGCCCCGGTGTGCACCACATGTACTTGGGTCCGGAGCGCCCCGACGCAGAAATCGCAATGATCGCGGCAGGTGTGAAGGGTCTTGGGATCCGCGCCGTGGACGGGGAGAGGACGCGGTCATCCGGCGGCAATCCGGTACGGGAAGTGAAGGTGCTTCCTGGTGAGCATTCGATCCTTGTCAGACGAGTGGTTCCTGCAACCGTTGTGTACTCAGGTTTTCGAGCCGACGCCATACTGCTGCTGGATGCTGTGGCAGGACACCGCTACAGCATCCACTGCGAGAGAAATCTTGCAGGGGCGGGCTTCTGGATTGAAGATGAGGAGACCGGGCGGATAGTAACGAGCGCATCTCCTCAGTGACCTGTCAATCCCAATCGTGATATGGGGATACCGTCTCCGACAAACCAACCCCGCTTGTCGGCAAGTCGGTTCCGGCGGTGCCGCACACTACGCTTCTGTCTTCTCCGCCACCACGACGATCCACATACTCTCTTCGATGTACGGATTTTTGTTGAAGTCACCGTACATTGCCTTGCGCGAGAGCCCCGCGTAGCGGAGGGCATCATCGATGACATCAGGAGTGATGATCGCCATTTCCGCTTCCTCCCGGTATGTGTCGTACTTCGTCCTCCCTGGGATGTGCTCCTTGTAGAGGATATTGAACGCCGCGGTCTCGTCGCCCTCGAAGTAGCTCTGCGCGATGAAGCGAATAACGATTCGTCCTCCGGGAAGCTCACGCTCCTCCGGTGGAACGTTGATCGTGCGCCGGAGATTGTGCGGAGACATCACGTCGAAAGCGAATGTCCCGCCCTCCGTCATATGATCGGCTGCCGAGCGAAACAGGCCCCTCAGATCGTCGGCGCTGTCTCCCTGGATGCTCGAGGAAGCCGCATACACGAAACCGAATTGGTGACCGAGGTCGAACGACAGCATGTCCGCCACGACCAGCCTGCTCCTGCCGGATATTCCCGGGTAGTAGTTTCGCCGCTTCCTCTTCGCCTCCCTGATCATTTCCGGCGAGTCGTCTATTCCCCAGACATCTCGACCCTGCTCGGCTATCTCGAAGAGCAGGTGCCCCATGCCGACGCCGAGTTCAAGCACATCGCCGGCTGTCTCCCCGGCCAGATCCAAATAGAACCGAAGACTAGCTCTAGTGTCGAAGTAATCATCGAATTGGACGCTTCTACCGTAACTCATTCTCCGCATCCTCCGTGACGAACAGCCTTTCCGAAATGCCGTGTTCAGGATAGCATGACCAAGGCAAGAGGGATAGCTGGCTGAGCAACAAAGGGGAAGGATAGATGACTGTCACCACCGACATCATCAGCTGTCAAACGGAGGGCGATGGGGACACTGTCGACCTTACGAGCGATCTCGCACGTTCTATCGCAGCCTCGGGGCTCAAGAACGGTGTCGCCACGTTGTTTATCGGAGGATCGACGGCGGGAATAACCACGGTCGAGTTCGAGTCCGGAGTCATCGAGGATATCAAGGAGGTTCTTGAAACGCTTGCCCCCAGCGGCAGGAACTGGCGGCACCACCAGCGATGGGGAGATCATAACGGGCACAGTCACATCCGCTCGGCCCTGGTAGGACCGAGCCTCTCAGTTCCGTTCGTGAACGGCGAGCCGGTTCTGGGAATGTGGCAGCAGGTTGTTCTTCTCGATTTCGACGAACGTCCTAGATCGCGTGAAGTGGTCGTCCAACTCCTGGGCGAGTAGCGCCACCTTGTTTCTCGATTTCTTCTTCAGGCCATTGCGCTATTGGCATACCAGCGGTAGGATGAATTCGGTGTGAATGGTATCTTAGGGAGCGCTCACAATGCGTGTCGTCGTCACAGGCGGAAGTGGACTCTTGGGGCTGCGGGTCATGAGCAGACTCGCAGGAGAACATGATGCCGTCAATCTCGACATCCGCTCCCCGCGGGATGCTGCGGGTGAATACGTTCGCTGCAACATCCTGGATGGCACGAGCGTCGCACGCGCTTTCAGAGGAGCGACTGCTGTTGTCCACGCTGCCGCACTCCCAGGCCCCTCCTTCGGCACACCTGAGGAACTCAACACCGTGAATACGGACGGAACTGCCGAGGTCGCCCGCGCAGCGCTTGAGGCCGGCGTTCAGCGATTCATCTACATCTCAAGCGAATCCGTTCTTGGTTTCGTGTTTGGAGAGGAAGTACAGACGCCTCGTTACCTGCCCATCGACGAGGGTCACCCCACTCTCCCCTCTGAGCCCTACGGCAGCAGCAAGTTCAGCGCCGAGGCCGTCCTCCAAGATCAGATCGGAACTGCGCTGCCGCTTGTCATTCTGCGTCCTCCGTGGATATGGGTGCCGAGCGAATACGACCGTTACCGAACACTGGTGGAGAACCCCGATGAGTGGGCGGCCGGACTCTGGGCATACGTGCACGGAGACGATGTGGCCGAGGCGATCGCCCGGTCGCTCGTGGCTGAACTGCCCACTGGAACTCACGTCGCGTATGTGTGCGCACCAGATAACGGAACCGCCTATCCCACTGCTGAGCTGGTCGAGAAGCACTACCAAGACCTCACACTTCCAATCGGGTTCCCGGAATACGGCAGTCTCATATCCTCCGATACGCTTGAAGCCCTCACGGGTTTTCGTCCAGTGATGCGCTGGCGGGAGTTCCTTACTGCATGAAAATCGTCCTCGATATGGATACAGGTGTCGACGATGCGATCGCGATGGTGCTCGCGATGAACTCCCAAGAGTTCGAGATCGAGGCCGTTACGACGGTTGCCGGGAACGCGCCCGTCCTTCAATGCACGCAGAATTCACTTCTCATTGCCGAACTCATCGAGCCGTGGACTCCTCCCCCTGTTGCGCATGGTGCGTGTGAGCCACTCGTGCGCCCTCTCATCATCGCACCTGAGGTCCACGGCCACGACGGCCTCGGCGGACTCCTGAACACGCTCCCAACGCCGCACCACGCCGCGGACACCAGACCTGCCGTCGAACTCCTCGCTGCCATCCCGCACGACGGGCCGGATGATGTGACGCTCATTGCTACCGGACCTCTCACGAATCTGGCCGTGGCACTCCGGACTGATCCAACTGCAATGGCGGCCTACCGGCGGATCGTCATCATGGGAGGTGCGTTCGACGTGCCCGGAAACACTGGACCTGTGGCTGAGTTCAATTTCTACGTCGATCCTGACGCGGCATCGGAGATCCTGGCCTCGGGATTGGATATGACCGTTATCCCCCTCGACGTGACGACAAGCACGGCCCTCACACGACAGGAGCTGGAATCACTGGTGAAGGGCGGCGGTCGGACCGACATTCCTGCTCCAGCCAGACCGGGCCGCAACCTGGCCGCGATTCTCTATCGCGCCCTCGATTACTACATGAGTTTCCAGAAAGATGAATCGGGACAGGACGGTGGCTTCATGCACGACCCGCTCGCCGTCGCCGTCGCCCTCTTCCCTTCCATCATCACGACGAAGCCGGCGTCCATTGAGATCGTGACGAGCGGACCGGAACGCGGGCGTTCTCTCCTGCATCCGCCCGTCGACGGCCGTACAGTCAATGTCGCCATCGGTCTCGATGAAGGCAGCTTTCACCAGATCCTTGAAGAAAGAGTTCTTTCGCCGGTGTGGGGATGAACCCTCTCCACCATCGCATTGTCTGAGAAGGCCTTCGGCATCTGCGCGAGAGTAGATCAGAATCCTGTCTGTGGAGGATAGCATG
Source organism: Candidatus Eiseniibacteriota bacterium (assembly GCA_030609605.1). GTDB lineage: Bacteria > Joyebacterota > Joyebacteria > Joyebacterales > Joyebacteraceae > Joyebacterum. Next base: position 7,505 of record JAUWBY010000025.1, on the reverse strand, counting down.
GCGCAAGCATCCGCGCGCAGAATCGGCTTGGCGCTGGGGAGCGGCGCGGCCCGCGGTTGGGCTCATGTCGGGGCGATCCGCGCTCTTGAGAAAAGAAATATACGTGCCGACTGTGTTGCGGGAACAAGCATCGGCGCCCTTGTAGGCGCGGCCTACGCCGCAGGGAAGATGGATGTGCTCGAGGGAGAAATACTGCAGCTCGACTGGAAACGTGTACTCTACTTCTTCTCCGACCCTTCATTCCACCGATCGGGACTCGTCGACGGGAAGAAGATCGCTGACTTTCTCCGCAGCCGGGCCTCAGGTCTTAGCATGGAGTCTCTCCCCACGCCAATCCGCGTGGTCGCCACAGACCTCAACACCGGGACGGAAGTCTGTCTGGTCAGGGGTGACATCATTGACGCACTCCGCGCGAGTTTTGCCATACCGGGTGTCTTCACACCTGTAGAGATGAACGGCACGATTCTCGTCGACGGCGGCCTCGTCAATCCTCTGCCTGTCAGTGTCGTGAGAGAAATGGGGGCTGATTTCGTGATCGCGGTGGATGTTGGTCGTGCAGCCATCGGTTCGACGACTCCACCTATCTTGCAGGCACATGAGACAAGCGACGGCGATGAGGATCGTTCCAGTTCTTCGGTGGGAGCGCAGCTGCTCAAGTCTCTGAGCGACCTCGTCGACACGCTCGACATTGCGCCACTGGCCGCCCTCCGCCGGCGCACACAGAGGACGCCTCTTCCACATGTCTTTGAGGTGCTCATGGCCTCGATCAACATCATGGAAATGGAGATCACAGAGACGCGACTCAAGACCGAACCCGCTGATCTCTTGATCCGTCCCTCGCTTGGCCACATCGGTTTCTTCGAGTTCAACAAGGCAGAGGAGGCAATCGCCGAAGGCTACCGCGCTACGACGGCCGCGCTCAATGCCCTCCCCGACGGCGGCCGCTTCCTCGTGCGCGACTAGACAAGAATCTTGCCGGCAACCAGACCCGGTGGCTATTCCCGGCTTCTTCCATTGGTGTGTCGGCATACTCTTTCTGCCAGATCGGGTCCGTCAGCCGCTTGATCTCCTCCCCATACTCTATCATCCCATCGCAGTACGCTGTGTCACTGAGAGCTACTGCGGCCTCGTCGTTCAACGGTCTCGCGTCGCTCTTCTCAATGGCTTCCCTCACGACGGGGAAATGATCCCGAATCACGCAGGGGCATAGCCAGTTGTCAACCTGCGCCGCGGCCTGAGCGTATCCATACTCATCCTGCCATTTGCGGATGCGCTTAAGGAAGTCCATCTCGAGCACCGTGTTGAGATCTCCCCCCGACTCGAAGACATCACATATGTTACCGCACACGTACGGCACAAAGGCGCACGGGGTGATGTTCCCGTTCCAGTCGATATAGAAGTAGCCGTCCCCGCGCCCGGCGGCAATACATCCGGAGGATGCGGCCCCGCTGTTCCAGAAATCCGCGATGAAGTACTTCTTCTCCACCATGAGTCGGCGCATCCGCTCACGCATCTCAACTCGCTGCTCCGGCGTCGGCGCGAGGTCCAGCGTCTGTCCGCGGCCGACAGGCATGTATTGGAACAGCCACGTGTAGAGGGCGCCCTGTTGCTCAAAATAGAAATCGGCGAACTCGTCACTTGTGATGAGCTCCCAGTTGTGCCGCGTCGGTGTGGCGGAAATGCCGAAGGGGACACCGTACTTCCGAAGACTCTCCATTGCAGCCAGCACCTTGCGGTGAACGCCTTTCCCCCGCCTTGCATCGGTCTCCTTCTCGAAGCCCTCGACGGATATCGCGGGCATGATGTTCCCGAGTTCGCTCATGCGCTTCGCCATTGCGTCGTCTATCAACGTCGCGTTGGTGTAGACCATGAACATGTCGGTGTCATGCCTCTCGACCATGTCAAGGAAGTCCCATTCTCCGTCCCGCCACATGAACGGCTCCCCGCCCGAGATCACAGTGAAGTGAGACCCCCAGAGCTCTCGTTTCTCCGTCAGAATCCTGTCGAACGTTTCGAAGTCCAGACTTCCCTGCGTGCCGGGCTCGCTTTCCGCGTAGCAGCCCTTGCAGCGCAGATTGCATCTGCCGGTCGGGCTCACAAGCACGAACTTGGGAGGAAAGAAACCCAGTCTCTCGACGATCTCCTTCTTGTTCTCCTTGCTCAGCATGACATTGCCCCAGAAGACATCCGTCATGCGACGGGCAACGTGGTCGCTGATCAACGATCTGTCAACCGCTCTATCGAAGGCCATGACCATGGCTCTGAAATATGAATAGATCTCTTCGTGGACTCCGTGAGGAAGCCTGGTCGGATTCCGCTCGACCAACACCTTGAAAATCCTGTGCCCGATGCTACCGGTAGCAACCCTCCTCACGTGCCGCTCCCTCGCCAGGTGCACGGCCACCCCCCGCACTGGGCGGGCTGCTAGAGCTGCGATCCTACCCATCCTTTACCTCCTGCACGCGTCGCGCGCCGAGGGAGACGCCTGCCGCTATGCAGCTAGGCTTCCCTCAAGAAACAGCTTTGAAATGGTATTAATGCTCTCTTCATATGGATGCCGCTCCGGATCCTTCAACCAGGACAAGAGAAACGCGTTCGTCAACCCCTCCAGCGCGACAGCCATGTCGTGCGGGTCCAGATCTCTGAGGATCCTAGCGCGCACGCCCTTGTCCATCACTGATGCCAGTCGCTTAATGAGATCATCATGGAGCAGGCCTATCTCCTCATGTAGCCCCGCTCGGAGGTTGAAACTCACGCCTCCTGTCTCTGCAAAATAGAGGTAGAAGATCTCGATGTTCGGTGCGAAGATCCTGGCCTTTGCGGTGATGTAGGCGTTGAGCGCCGCGAGTACACCCTGTTCCCCGGAAAGCACATCCGTCAGTGTGCGATGGTACTCTCCCGCCTTCTCCAGCATCGCGGCCTTGTAGAGATCCTCCTTGTTCGAGAAAAAGCGGTAGATTGTTCCCAAGGCGAACTCTGCTCTCTTCGCGATCGCCTTCATTGAGACGTGGTGATATCCCTTCTCCGAGAAGAGCTCGAGCGCCGCCGCAAGCATGTCTCCTCTCTGGCGATGCCTCTCCTTCTCTCTGCGTGAAAGCCCTGTCCCCATGTTGAAGCCCTCCCATCATCGCCACACAGTGGATCGTCACTCGAAAGTAGAACACACCGTCACAATATAGAACAGGGCGTCACTTCGTCAAGCTGTTTCTTCGCTCTCGCTGTAGAAACCCCTACACTAAGGGCCTTTCTCCACATTGTCCACCTGCACCAGATGCCTCGGCAGAGACACAAAGAAGAGAGCGGGCCCCCGAGGGACCCGCTCCCATGTATTCTCGCACGCTTAACAGAGGCTAGCCCTGCCAGTCCTCCGTGATGTACACCTCCCGCCTGCACGACGGACACAGAACTCTGTATGCGTCCCCCCTGCCGAGCGGCTTGTCGCCACGCACCGACGGATCGGTGGTCGCGTCGAGTTCCATGTTCAGCGCCGTCACAAGAACGGGGTTGGCCACAGCCAGCGAACCGGTCTTGCGCGCGATCCACAGTAGATGTTCCCGCGTCGTGATCACTCCACCGCACGACTCGCACCGGACGAGTTCCTTCTCAATCTTCGTCACGGCCTGTGCTCTATCGAAGACCGCGAGCTCATATTTCTCATTTGAGAGGATGATACCCTTCGTGGTCGTGCAGTACGCCTCACACTGGCCGCAGTAGATGCAGTTGTCGAAATGGTGAACCAGTGTTCGTGTGTCACCCTCGTCCAACACATCGATCGTCCTGGCCGGACACACCTCCGCACACGCTCCACACCCGATGCAGCCGTCCTCTTGGAACTCCGGCTGTCCGCGGAAGGCGTCCGCCGGCTTCAAGGGGGTGAATGGGTACGAGGTCGTGTACGGCCCCTTGATCACAGCGGTGATCGCTTCCTTCAACTCCCGCACCTTTGGTGTCTTCATGGCTGCTCCTGTTTTCCTCGACCGACCCTACCGACCAGTGTCTTCCTTGTACTTGTCGACGACCGTGCCTTCCCAGAGTCTGACGCCGGCGATGTGCGCGCCACGAGCGAGGGCGTGGCTCCCGGTCGGAGACGTCCACAGAACGAAGATCGCCGCCAGGAGCGCCTTGATACCCATCGCGTTCCACCCTGAGTGCACGAGCACACCGATGAGGACGAGGAATGTACCAAGTGTGACGCACTTCGTCGCAGCCTGAAGTCTGTTATAGACATCGGGAAGTCGAATCAGTCCGAGCGCGCCGACAAGATCAAACGCAACACCGGTGGAGATCAGGATGATGGGTACCAGTCCTATCTGACTACTCATCGAACCCCCTCCCCTCCAGGTACTTCGCCAGCGCCAGCGTCCCGATGAACGCGAGCAGAGCCCAGGCAATGGCGATGTTGAGATAGAAATCCTGACCGGTCACAACTCCAAAGACACCGCAGATCCCCACCACCATCACGCCGATCGTATCTATCGCAACCGCCCTGTCGGGTGGCGTCGGTCCCTTTGCTACCCTGTAGAGGCACATAAAGCACCCTATGATCAGCAGAAACAGGATTACGGTCATCAGTCGAACACCCTCCTCAAGGTAACCTCGAAGCGACCCGCGATGTCCCTGGTAATCGCCTCCGCATCCTCGAGACTCTCGTGGACGTTGATCCAGTGTATATAGAGCCAGTCGTCGATGATGTCAATGGTCAGTGTACCCGGTGTCAGTGTGATCGAGTTCGCAAGAAACGCCTTGGCCTCGTCGCTCTTCAGCGTCGTCTTGATCTTGACGATTCCCGGCCGGATCGGCAGGTTCGGATGAAGCACCCGGTAGAGAACGTCGAAATTAGCCACAATGATCCAGAATAAGAGCGAGAGCAGATGCATGATCGCCCAGAACCATCGCACCGGACTGAAGAGCCTCTCCGCCCCCTTCGGCAGGAGACCCGACAGAGCCAGCGCGAACAGCACTGCCAGTATCGCCCCCACAACCACTCCCTGCCAGTCGAGAGACCACGTGAGAAGCAGCCACAGGGCAAAGTAAATTACGAAGTCCAGGAGCCTTCGCTTCAGTGTGTCCATCAGTGCTCCTTGCCCTCTATCCGAGGACCAGCTGGATATACTCGGCGCCATTCATGAGAGCGTCGCGGGCGGGCTCCAGAATATACACCCCTACCACGGGGTAGAGGAGTCCGAACCCGACACAGGCTATCGCCAGGAGGATGAGAGGCACGTACATGAGAGCAGGAACCTCCCTTGCTTTCTCAACCAACTTCGATACGGTTCCGTAGAGGATCTCGCGCTGGACCTTGATGCAGTAGACCAGCGTCACGAATGCGAAGACGATGGCCACGACAGCGACAGCCGTGTGCCCGGCCTTTATTGTCGCGACCAGGATCACAAGCTTGCTCCAGAATCCGCTGAACGGAGGAACTCCCGCTATGGAGAGCGCCGCCATGTTCGTCGTGAAGGCCGTGACCGGCATCTTCTCTCTCAAGCCGCCCAGCTGCTTCATATCTCTCGTGCCGGTCGCGTGCTGGATAGCACCCGATGAGAGGAATAACAGGGACTTGAATGCGACGTGATTGAACATGTGGAAGAGGCCACCCAGTATCGCGAGACCCGCGATGGAGAGCTGCCCACCGGTCGCAAGCACGCGCGCGCCCACTCCGATTCCCAGCATGACGTAGCCGATCTGGCCGATCGAACTGTACGCCAGAAGTCGCTTGTAGTCCCACTGGCCGATCGCCAAGATACCTCCAACAATGATCGACAGAAGCGCAAACGCTATCATGGCGTTCGCGAAAATGACAGCCCCCGCACCACCCGCTGCTATGCCATAGACGTTGAAGAACACGCGACAGATCGCGTAGATGCCAAGGCTCTTGATGACAACGCCTGAGAGCATCGCCGAGATCGGCGCCGGAGCCGAAGGATGCGCGTCTGGAAGCCAGGCGTGGAATGGTACCAGTGCTGCCTTCAGACCAAAGCCCATAAGGAAGAATGCTCCGGCGAGAAGCAGTGCTGGATTCATCTCGCCACCAAACCTCATCGCAATCTCCCGCGCGACGTCGGCCATGTTAAGAGTGCCGGTCACCGCGTAGACCGTGCCGATGCCGAACAACAGCATCACCGATGCCACGCTACCGAGGATGAGGTATTTGAAGCCCGCCTCGAGCTCCTCGGCTCCGACTCCAAACGCGACAAGAGCGTACGATGCGATTGATGCAACCTCGAGGAACACGTAGAGATTGAAGAGGTCTCCCGACACAACCACCCCGTTCATCCCAGCTACCATCAGCATGAAGAGCGAGTAGTACTTGTTGAGGCCCGTGTACCTCTGCATGTACTTGATCGAGAAGATAATGCAGAGGAACCCCACGACGTTGATCGCTATGAGCAACAGCGTCGAAAGACCGTCGCTGACAAGAGCGATCCCCACCGGCGGCGCCCACCCTCCCATGTGATACACGGCCGCCGGCCTGCTCACCTGCAGCACCGCCATGATCGCCAATATCAGCGTAAACAGAGAGGCGAGGGTCTCCCCGCTCTTCTTCCACCAAAGCCCCAGAAGGGGAATGAGAAAGGCCGCTCCGAGCGGGATCGCGACATAGAGTGGTAAAGGGTTCATTGGCTATCCCCTCAGCTTGCTGATCACGGACATGTCAAAGGTCCCGTGCTTCTCGTAGAGCCGAACGCACATCGCCACCATGAGCGACAGGACACCCAGGCCGATGACGATGGATGTGAGTACCATCGCTTGTGGAAGAGGATCCACGAAACGCTCAAGAGTTGCGACGGGCATGTCTGGTTCGATGATCGGTGCCACGCCGCCGGTCTTGTACCCGACGATGATGAGATACAGATTCACGGCGTAGTCCATGATAACTATGCCGATGATCTTCTTCACGATGTTCTTCTTGGCCACGAGACAATAGAGCCCCATTGTCAGAAGAACTACGCATAGGAAATAGACGGTCATGCTAGTTCATCCTCGATCATGGCCCTGAAGGAACGTCTACGGAAGATCGCCAGCGCCGAGAAGACCAGGAAGAGCGAGCTGGAGACCTTGAACGCGATAGCAATATTGAGCGGCAGAATCATCCCTGAACTCAAGAGCCGGAATGGTTCCCCCCTGCCGAAGGTGTTCATGAAGAAGAAACCGACTGTTACGCCGAACCAGCCGATAAGCAGGAACATGAGAGCTCCACCACTGTCGATGATGTGAGCCACCATCTCGGGCAGTTTGGAGAAGGCCACATCCTTCCCGTGCGCCAGCATCGCGAGAATGAATGCGCACGCGATAATCACGCCTCCCGCGAATCCCCCACCCGGCGTCAAGTGGCCATACAGCACGATGTACGCGCCGAAAACGATGATGAAGCCGACAACGAAGTCCGTGATCGTCTTGACGATAAGAGTCATGCCCTTCATGCGGCGACCACCTCCTCTTCCTTCCTCTTCCCATCTCTCCTCAGCAACGCCATCGCTCCGAGAATCGAGGTGAAGAGCACC
>JAUWBY010000213.1 GCA_030609605.1 Candidatus Eiseniibacteriota bacterium | reverse complement strand
AAAGAAGGCCAAGGGGAAAAAGAGGGATGAGATCACGTTCACGGCGGAAGAAACCGTGCTGAAGGACCTGCTCGTCGGCAAGGAGCGACTCAGGGTCCACGTGCACAAGATAGACGACATCGCGTCCCTTCTCCGCGTGGTGGATGAGTTTGGTCTCAAGGTGACGGTCGAGCACGCGGGTGACGTTCATCAGCCCGAGATCTACGACGAGCTCAAGAAGCGGAAAATCCCTGTGATCTACGGACCAATAGATTCTCTTGCGTACAAGGTCGAGCTCAAGCATGAATCGTGGCGCCACGTCAGATACCTGATCGAGTCCGGTGTCAAGTGCGGGTTCATGACCGACCATCCCGTAACGCCTGCGAGGACGCTCCTTCTTCAGACTCGCTGGTTCGTGCGTTGCGGCTACAGCAAGCAGCAGGCGATCGAGCTCATCACGAGAAAGAACGCCGAGATCCTCGGTGTGACCGGTATACTCGGCACGCTCGAGAAGGGCAAATGGGCGTCTTTCTTGTGCTGGAATGGTGACCCGTTCGACGTGGCGTGTTACCCTGCTAGAGTCTATGCTGAGGGGGAACTCCTCTTCGAGGAATCTGAGTAGCCCGGGAATCGGAAATCGGACGAGAGTCCGGGAGAGGGCACATGTCACAGCACCTGAAAGATGCGCTGCAGCACACGAGGGAGAACCGCGATGAGGTTCTCGCTCAGCTCAGGGATTTCCTGACCATTGCGTCCATTTCAGACGATCCGGATTCGAAGGGGGAAGTGCGAAGAGCGGCTGAGTGGCTTGTTGACAGGCTCAAGTTGCTCAAACCCGACCGTGTGGATATTTTCGAGACCGAAGGGCATCCGGTCGTCTTCGGCGAGATCCTCTGTCCGGATCCATCCGCTCCTACAGTCCTTCTCTACGGGCACTATGACGTCCAGTCTCCAGAGCCGCTGGGATCCTGGGACACGGATCCTTTCCAGCCGGTCATTCATGGCTACAACCTTTTCGCGCGCGGATCGTCGGACGACAAGGGACAGATAATGGCAATGATCGCCGCGGTCGAGGCTATTCACACCACGGGGCCACTGCCTGTCAGTGTGAAGTTCCTCTTCGAGGGCGAAGAGGAGATCGGATCTCCGAGTCTCGGGCAGTGCCTCAAGGATCACCGCGGTGAGTTCGCATGCAATCTCGTGCTCAACACCGACGCGGGAATGCTCGGACCCGACACTCCCACGCTGGTCTACGGTCTCAGGGGAATGTGCCGATTCATCCTTCGCGTGACCGGGCCGACGAGCGATCTTCACTCGGGAGGATACGGTGGAGTAATCCACAACCCGATCCACGCGCTCTGCGAGCTTATCTCCGGCATGCACGACAAGGAGGGGCGCGTCACGTGGCCCGGTTTCTACGACAGCGTGCGCGAAATGACGTCCGAGGAGCATGACGAGATGGCGGAGTTGCCGCTCGACGAGGCGAGCTTCATCGAGCAGTCGGGAGTTTCCAGGTTGTGGGGAGAGCCTGGTTTCACGCCGCTCGAGCGCCAGGGCGTGCGCCCTGCGCTCGACGTCATTCAGATCGATGCCGGCAGCCCGAAGGCGGCCATTCCAGTTGATGCGCAGGCGCTGGTGACTGTCCGTCTCGCGCCGTTCCAGGATCCGGACGAGGTTAGAAAGCAGCTCGTGAGCTACCTTGAGACACAGACGCCATCGACGGTTCAGTGGGAGATTCTCGACTGGAGCGGCTTCCCCGCTACGCTGACCGAACGAGACGCGCCGGGGGTAGCGGCACTACTCAAAGCTTTCGAGATCATCTGGGGTGTCCGCCCGGCGTACTACCCGAGCGGCGGCAGCATCGGAGCGGTGGGACAGATCAAGGAGATCCTCGGGGCGCACTCGCTTCTTACCGGCTTCTCTCTGCCTGGTGACCACATCCACGGGCCGAACGAAAAGCTGCATCTCCCGACATGGGAGAAGGGAACGATGGCACTCGTGCATTTCCTGTACAACTTGGTGGAGTAGGCGGCGCCACCCCGAACTGAAGCTGGTACTCTGAGCCCGGGTTCCTGGGAGGTGGCGTGTGGACGCAGTTTCATTTACACCGATCGGCATCATCAGGACGCCGCACAAGCGGGCTGAGGACACGCCCGTTCAGCCCGCCTACGCCGAAGGCATAGAGGGACGCGTCGAGCTTCTCGCCGAGTACGCTCAGGGACTCAGGGATCTTTCCGGGTTCTCCCATATCTATCTCATCTATCGTTTTCACAAGGCCGGTCCGGCGAGTCTGGAGGTAGTCCCGTTCATGCAGGATCACCTCAGGGGCATCTTCGCTACGCGGTCACCCAGGCGACCCAACCCGATCGGTGTGAGCCTCGTCAAACTCATCAGCGTCGAGGGGAACATCCTGCACGTCGAGGACGTGGACATCCTGGACGGCACCCCGCTTCTGGATATCAAACCCTACATCTTCCGATTCGATTCCCGTGAGGACGCACACTCCGGATGGCAGGATGATGTAAATGAGGAGCGCGCGCGGAAGCAGGGAGTGAGGGGATATCGCGGCGAACCGGAAGAGAGTGAGACGTAGCAGTCATGAACACATCGATGATGGAGACGGCCGAGACCGTCGAGGCCGGCCATCTAGAACTCGGCGCCGAGTACAACATGGGACTCGATATCACCTCGACCGTCTTTCTGGAGGACATCGGTGAAACAGGATTCCTCCACAGGCTAGGGATTATCGTCGCACCGTCACTTGACCTGGGCATCTTCTACCTGCGGCCCGAGATAGGCGTGGAGCTGACCGGCCGGATCCATGGGGAGCTGGGCTATGCCCCGATCATCGGGCTCGGCGCCGGCTTCGAGTTCTAGCGTTCCTCCCGGGTTGTCCCCTGGTCTCCGGCGTAGTAGCATTGACCAGTAGACCACGCGTGGCCTCCGATCAGGGGGCCGCAGAGGCATCCCGCACACCCGCCCAGAGAGGGAAAGAGCATGAGCGAAGCAAGAACATCCTTGAGCACCGCCCTTGGGAGCAACCCACTACTCAGAACCGACGGTACCCCGCGATTCGATGAGATCACAGCGGAGCACGTGGTCCCTGCGGTGACGCATGTCCTTGATGCGGTTGGGAAAGGACTCGACGAGCTCGAAGCGACGCTCGAACCCACGTGGAACGGCGTCATGGCTCCGCTAGAGGCCCTTGAGATCCCGATGGAACATGCGTGGGATCCCGTCAAGCACCTCATGAGTGTCAAGAACTCGCCTGAGCTCCGGGAAGCTCACGACGCCATGTTGTGCGACGTCGTTCAGATCAGGCTCCGTGTCAAGCAAAGCAGGCCGATCTATGACGCGCTTTGCGCGCTCAAGGACGGTGACGAATGGAAGTCGTTGGATAACGCACAGCGGCGGGCGGTCGAGCTTCGATTGAGAGATGCTGAGCACGCAGGCGTCGGGCTCGATGGGGACGAATGCGAGCGCTTCAAGGTCATTGAAAGCAAACTCTCGCAGCTGGGGAGCGATTTCCAGAATCACGTCCTCGACGCGACTAAGGCATTCGAACTGATCATTACGGACCAAGCCGACATCGAGGGATGGCCGGAGACACTGAAGCAGCTCGCCTCGCAGTCGTGGAGCCAGACCAATCCCGACGACAAGGCATCGACCGCGGACGGCGGTCCGTGGCGCATCACTCTGGACTTCCCGAGTTTCGGTCCATTCCTGCAGCACAGCAGGAACCGCGCTCAGCGTGAGGAGCTCTACCGCGCACATATGACGCGCGCATCCGAGGGTGAGTGGGATAACACCGAGATCGTCAGCACGATGCTCAAACTCAAGCTCGAGAAGGCAAAGCTCCTGGGGTTCGGCACGTACGCCGATCTCAGTCTTTCGGAGAAGATGGCATCGAAGGTGGACGCCGTCGAGACGATGTTCAGTGCACTTGTGGAGGCTTCGAAGCCCCGGGCTCAGAAGGACCTCGAAGACCTGAAGGACCTCGCTGGAGAGAGCGGTCATGATGGTGATCTCAAGCACTGGGATGTCGCGTTCTGGTCTGAGCGGCTGAGGGAGTCGCGCTTCGACTACACCGACGATCAGCTGAGGCCGTATTTCCCGATGCCGGGAGTTCTGGACGGGCTCTTTTCGCTCTCGAAACGACTTCTGGGGATCGTGATTGAGCCCGCTGACGGTGAGGCTTCGGTCTGGCACGACGACGTGCGCTATTTCAAGGTAGCCAATGAGGACGGAACACCGATAGCCTTCTTCTATCTGGATGCGTACTCGCGGCCCGCGGAGAAGCGGGGAGGCGCTTGGATGGGAGAGTGTCTGGGTAGGCGCATAGTGGACGGGAAGGTGCGGCTTCCTGTTGTCTACCTGACCTGCAACAGCACG
>JAUWBY010000073.1 GCA_030609605.1 Candidatus Eiseniibacteriota bacterium | reverse complement strand
GAGCGGGACGATAAGGGCACGCTCCAGCCGCTCGACGTGAAGCCCGGCGACCGCGTGCTCTTCGGCAAGTGGTCGGGCAGCGAGATCACGGTCGATGGCGATGAGTTCCTTTTCATGAAGGATGATGACATTCTGGCCGTTCTCTAGCAGGCGATGCAGGCAACGGAACAGGCCAACCAGCAGGAGTAAGCAGCATGGCTAAGCAGGTTGAATTTGATGCGGCAGCGCGAGAGCACCTGCGCAGGGGCGTGGACAAGCTCGCAGACGCCGTTCGTGTTACGTTGGGTCCGAGGGGGCGCAACGTCATTCTCGAAAAGAAGTATGGCTCTCCCGTCATCACGAACGACGGCGTGACGATCGCCAAAGAGATCGATCTGGAGCAGCCCTACGAGAACATGGGCGCACAGATGCTGAAGGAAGTCGCTACAAAGACTGCCGACGCCGCCGGCGACGGAACGACAACGGCCATCGTGCTGGCTCAGTCGATGGTTGCTGAGGGTCTCAGGAATGTGACGGCCGGCGCGAACCCGATGTACCTCAAGCGCGGAATGGAGCGGGCCGTAGGAAAGGCCATCTCGGAACTGGAGAATCAGTCGCGGGACGTCAAGACTCGCAAGGAGATCGCGCAGGTTGCCACAGTGTCCGCCAACAGCGACACGGAGGTCGGTGATCTCATCGCGGACGCCATGGAGCAGGTAGGCAAGGACGGCGTCATCACGATAGAGGAAGCCAAGAGCGTCGAGACTTCGCTCGAAGTCGTCGAGGGCATGCAGTTCGACCGGGGCTACCTCTCACCGTACTTCGTCAATGACGCGGAGCGGATGCAGGTCGTGCTGGACAACGCCTACATCCTTATCAACGACAAGAAGCTGTCTGCGATGAAGGATCTGGTGCCGATTCTCGAGAAGATAGCTCAGCAGGGCAGCCCATTCCTGATCGTGGCGGAGGACGTGGAGGGCGAGGCACTGGCTACGCTCGTCGTCAACAAGCTTCGCGGGACGATCAACGGCGCTGCGGTCAAGGCGCCCGGCTTCGGGGACCGCCGGAAGGCGATGCTCGAGGACATGGCAGTCCTGACAGGTGCGACCGTCATCTCCGAGGAGAAGGGGCTCAAGCTTGAGAACGTCCAGCTCAAGGACCTCGGACGTGCAAAGCGCATCCTGATAGACAAGGACAACACCACCATCGTGCAGGGCGCAGGCAAAGTGTCCGCGATCAAGGGTAGGATCGATCAGATACGCAAGGAGATCGAGCGTTCGACGTCCAGCTACGACGTCGAGAAGCTGCAGGAGCGGCTTGCTCGGCTGGCCGGCGGTGTGGCCGTCATCCGTGTAGGAGCGGCGACTGAAATCGCCATGAAAGAGAAGAAGATGCGTGTCGAGGATGCCCTGAACGCGACTCGCGCCGCAGTTGAGGAAGGCATAGTCGTCGGTGGTGGCGTGGCTCTCTTGAGGACGGCGGCGGTTCTTCGGAAGCTCAGGCCGAAGAACCACGATGTTCAGACGGGGATCGACATCGTTGTCAAATCGCTTGAGGCGCCAATCCGTCAGATAGCGGCCAACGCGGGCGCCGAGGGTTCGATCGTGGCGGAGGAAGTTCGCAGCAGCGAGGAATCCCAATTCGGATACAATGCGGCGACGCAGAAGTACGAGGATCTCGTGAAGGCCGGCATCATGGATCCAACGAAGGTTGTTCGCACGGCACTGCAGAACGCCGCAAGTGTGGCGAGCCTCCTTCTGACGACCGAGGCCATTCTCACAGACAAGCCTGAGGATGATAAGAACCCACCGGTGCCCGGCGGTGACATGTACTAGTGTCAGTTCCGGCTCCGCACGTCACGGCCGCTCGTCTGCATGAGTGGACGGCGGTGCGGACCGGACTGGCATCAGATACGGAGAACGGGCCATCTACTTCTCAAGATGGCCCGTTTCTGTTGTCCATGTGCCGTGGGCGAGCGAGGCGTAGCTGCCTCGGCTGATCGCTCGGCTGAGCGCTACTTGTAGAGCGCCTTGATGAGCGTCCAGGACAGTGGCTCAACCGGTACGCCGGAGATCTCGGCGTACATGTCGTTGTTCGTTTCATCGGCTTCTTCGACCGATTGGGTGTCGTCGACAACGCCGTGTGCGATCATCTGGCCGGTGTACGGCTGCGGGTCGGAGCACTTGAGGACCAGGTAGATGCAGGAACACCGGTCCTCGAAGAACCAGTCTGTGCAGTTCCCGCTTATCAGGCTTCCATTGATGATTGTCGGCTTGCAGAGCCCGTTGCATGCGGGATAGGTGTCCTCACATTTGATCGATGGATTGGGGCCGAAGTGCTCAGCATCATAGATCACACTTCCGACAAACGCACCGTCGACATAGAAGGTCACGTCTGAGACGAAGCCGTCGTGCTCGCCCTGCACGGACGCCTTGACGATTGCCTCGATCACGAAGTCCCCGCCGTTCCAGACGATGTTCATCTCCTCGATCGAGAGGTCGATGTTGGGCGGATCGAGAGGGACCGTCATCGAGTTGTTCATCTCGTCGGTCTCGTCGATCTCGTCTCCTTCATCGATCACGACGGTGCAGGAACTCTCTCCACCGTACATTATGGGACCGGGATCCAGTGAGACGGTGACGTACACGCACGCGCAGCTTCCCGGATCGACCCAGTTGGAGCAGGATCCGGGGACCAACTGGCCGTCGATGATGATAGAGGGGCAGATTCCGTCACAATCGGGGTAGGATCCCTCGCATGTAACGGCGGTAGTCATCGCCGCGCTGTACGGTTCTGAACCGGTCGGTGAGCCGTCGGCATAGTAGTTGACCTGGGTTGTGACGGTGCCGGTGTCGCCGGTGCCCTGGAGAGTGACTTCGGCGTGCACGAAATACTGAGCACCTGCCCACTCGATCTCGACATTAGTGATGGCGAGGTCGACGCCGCCCCAGGCGATTACCGGGGCCACGATGAACCCCAGAACGATCGCGATCGAGAACGCGGTCTTGAGTTGTGTTCTAGTACTCATCACGGACCTCCATTGTGTCCGGGTGTGGAGGTAAGGAATCACGTGGCAAGCGGCTGTTGCGCTTTTGTGCTGGTGGTAGGGCTGGAGCTGTAGCCGGGCATCGGCCCTTGTACTCGGAGTATGGGAACTGGGGGAGTCCGGCGGTCTGCTTCAATCCGGATGGAGGCAACCGCCGCATCTGTCATACGCGAACGTCAGAGGCACCACCTCCTTTCAAGTGGGAGAGAAGAAACTGCCTGCTTGATCACCACAATGCTACACGCTAACTGGCTGATTGTCAATCATTCATCAGAGCGAGCCAGTAGTGTGCAGGAGATTGATGATTCTGACAGAAGGTCGGCCCCGTGCAATCGCTGCACATAGATGCTACAATCGAGACAGAATGCATCCATCAGGCGGTCGGACAGACGACGCGACGCCACGCCCGGACAATGGAGGCTAGACCAATGGTGCGACGCCACGCCCGGACAGCGATCTATGCTATTGCGGCACTCTGGCTGGTCGCGGGCGCAGCAACAGCCGCACCCATCCACACGACCTACCTCTGGCACATGCATCAGCCCGTCTATTGGCCGGATGCCTCCACGTGGTATGCGGAGCCCTACGAGCAAGCGTACGAGACGATCCTGCTGGGGCATTCCGAGAGCGACGTTGCCGAGATCTTCGGCAAAGCCGACCGCATCGGGGACTACCAGTGGTATCCACGGGACGCCATATCCTCGGTCCTCGATCTGGCGGATGCCGGAGCGCAGGTCAGCTTCGCCGGCAGTCTGATCGAGAACGTGTCGAGCCTGGGTGACGGCGGTTGGAACGGAGGCGCGTACGGGTCCAATTGGTACAGCTCCTATCGTGAGGCGAGAGGGTGGTCGACGTCAGGCGGAAGGTCCCGCTGCGACATGGTTCTCGTCGGGCACCATCATGTGATCAACCCCCTCATGGACGAGAGCGCTTTCCGCAAGGAGATCCAGATCCAGAAGGCTGCATATCCTCAGGCTTGGGGGGACTCGAACTACTCGCTCGGATTCTTCCCGGCTGAGACATGCTTTTCCGAACGGCTCATTCCGGTGCTCGTCGATGAGGGGATCGAATGGTCGATCGTCGCGGACGTCCACATATCACGTGCGTGCGCCGACTACCCATACGACGCTGGCCAGGACAACTGCGATCCTCCCAATCCTGCCGACCAGGTCAATCCGGCGCAGGGCTACTACTATGACCAGTTCATACCGCGGGGCGTAACTGTGAAGGTGCCGCCTCCCTACGGGTTCACACCTCACTATGCGCGATACGTTGATCCCGCCACGGGCGCCGAGTCGAAGATAGTGGTTGTGCCGGCGGCGAATGCGATGTCCTGGAACGAGGGCTACGGTCTGTACGGGACCGGGGAGATCGATGTGATCGCTTCGTACAACGATCCGGACAGACCGATGCTGATCCTCTTTGCGCACGATGGGGACAATGCCTGGTCCGGCGGACACTCGTACTGGTACGAGAACGTCAGCGGTTTTTCGCACTCGGCCGCAGCTCAGGGCTACGAACCGACAACGATCGCTGAGTACCTGGCCGATCATCCAATCGACTCTGCCGACATCGTTCACGTCGAGGACGGCGGTTGGGTCAACGCCGACGGCGATTTCGGGAGTCCGCAGTTCATCAACTGGAACTGGCCGCTCTACGATTCGAGCGGATCGTTCGATATCCCCGGCGGATGGGCGCTCGATGAGCGGAACTGGGCCGTGCTGACCGCGGCGCAGAACCGGGTCGATACGGCAGAGGCCATCGCGGGATCCGTCGATCCAGTCAAGATTCAGAATCCAACACTCGGCGCAAACGATGTTGAGAAGGCTTGGCATTTCCTCCTGGCCGGCTACGAGAGCGGCTACATGTACTATGGGAACGCGCTCGATTTCGAGATCAAGGCTACGCTGGCGTGCAACAATGCCATGGCCTACGCGGATCCGGTCGTCACGAGCGGGAGCGACGTGGTGGCGCCCACGGTCTGGATTCCGCAACGGCTGCCGTGGAATCCGGGCGGCCGCGGGGGCGGTTCGCTCTGGGGATACCCCGACGGGTCAGGGGCGGTGATGTCACAGGATTTCCACATCTGGACGTTCGCCTACGACGTCTCGGGACTCGCGAGCGTCGATCTGAAGTATCGGACAGACGCGGACGGCACGAACCCACTCTCGACCGACGTCAACGAGACATATGCCGGTGGAGTCGGGGTGGGAGCCTGGGAAACGATCGCGATGACCGTGCGAGACTTCCCCGCGGGCAATGTCTACGGACAGCCCGAGATCAACTTCAGTGATATGCCCGACTACATTGCGGATCAGTACTACGTTCACATGACAGGTTTCGAGGACGTCCTCCTCGACTACTACGTCGTCGCCACCGACAGCCTCGGCTTCATCAAGCGCACGCCTATCCAGCACGTTTGGGTCGGAAGCGGTGGTGGCGCTGCGTCTGATACGTGTGTCTGGTGGAATCCCGATGAGCCGGAGGCCGGCGGTACAGTGAGTATCTACTACGATCTCGACTGCCGCGGCGTCCTTCCGGGAGGAACAAGTCCGGTCTACATCCACGTTGGGCACAGCGGATGGCAAGACGTTCTGAGTCCGGATCCATCGATGGTGTGGGATGCTGGTGAGGAAGCCTGGCGGTACGACTACGCGATTCCGGGTGCTGCTTCATCAGTGGAGTTCGTCTTCAATGACGGATCAGGCAACTGGGACAACAACGGTGGAGCAGACTGGAGCGTCGTTACAGGCGGCGGTGGACCATCCGGGTATGACATGGATGGCGCGCTCGATCCGGAGGCGGAACTCGCTGCGAGTTTCGGGGGGAGCGACCTGTACACGGCTTTCGACGGCACGTGGTTGTACGTGGCCACACAGGGTGTCGGAAGCACGTCGGGCCGCGATCATTTCATCCTGCTGGACAGAGATCCCTCGGGATACAGAGACGCACCGTGGGGCAAGTCGGGGACGGTGGCCGGGTGGGAGTTCTTTCTTGGCAATGAGGAGTCAAACGGTTGGGTAGGGTGGTTCGATTCGTCGGAGCAGGTCTACGATTCATCCAGCGCTCAGAAGTTCGCCGGCTCGTGGCTCGAAGGAGCGCTCGATATCGAGGCGCTCTTCGGATCGATCCCGGATTCGATCTTCGTCACGGCCTGTCACTATCAGACACAGGACGGCGGATCCATCATGCTGCAGATCCCAGGGGGCGACGGTGACGCCCACATCGAACGCGACGAGTACTACGTGCGGCTCCTGACGAACACCGGCGTGGCGGACGAGCCGGTCGGCTCGCGTCTGTTTCTCCACCCAACGATGCCGAACCCGGCGTTCGGTCGGACGCGAATCGCGTTCTCACTGCCGGCGCTTGAGCATGTGGATGTGTGTGTCTATGACGTGAGCGGCCGTCTTGCTGCCCGTGTCTTCGATGGCGAGCTTCCGGCCGGTGACCATGAGATCCGCTGGGGCGGTCTGGATGTCGGCGGGCGCCTTCTTCCTTCCGGCATCTACTTCGTAAGAGTGGTCGCGGGCCGCGAAAGCGCAGAAGGGAAGCTCGTGTTGTTGCGCTAGCTCTCCAACGTCTCCACCCAGCTTGTGAGGGCCGGTCTCCCGACGCCGACACCGTCGTACAGTCCGCAGTCCTTCCAGTACCGGATCGTGCCGGCATTGGGGAAGTACTGGAAGTCGCTCTCCCAGTAATCATCGAAGTCTCTCGTCAAGAACCAGCAGACGAATGCAGCCGAGAGTTCGTCGCAGTCGGCGAGCAGTCGCTCAACGTAATCCTGTTGCGTGGCCTCCGTCGCAGGGATGTAGACGGGGTAGGGATCGTCTACCGGCTCCGCCGGCCAAGCCGTTTCCGCGATGGCGAACGGTTTTCCAGGGGACAGATCCGCGAGCGCCGCGAAGTAGTCCCCCGGGATGGCGCCTGGGTCTCCGTCGAAGCGGCCGAAGGCATAGGAACTGACAGCCACTATGTCGCAGTAGAAGAGGAGCTCCGAGACGGGCGCGATCTGGCTGCCCGCATGATCGTAGTAGTAGTCGGCCTGGATGGTGGCGAAGATGGGCAGGAAGGGGTGCACGCTCTTGATGTCGGCACAGACTTGGTCAACGAGCGTCATGAAGGCCTGCCATTCCCCGGGCGAGAGCTCTGCGAGCATGTTGGCTTCTATGGCGAAGGCGAAATAGTCAGGATCGTAGATAGCTATCATATTGAGGCAGTGATTCGCGAACGCCTCCATGACGTCCGGCTCATCAAACGTGTATGTGTTCCAGGGTGGGGGAAGCGGCTCGTCCGCACCAGCGCTCCGGTACAGCGCCAGACCGTCGCGGGAGGATGATATCGGAGTCACCGCCAGGTAGACGGCGTGCCCCGTGGGGACCAGACTCTGGACGTAGTCGAGCCACCAGGCGTAGGAGGCGTCGTACGGCGTTCCGTCGAGAGCCTCCTGCCAGGGAATCCCACCATCCTCATGAATGACCGCCAGGTCCCCGTTAATCGCGATGACGTCCCACGCATCGAGGATAGCGGCCTCCGTCTTCGCGTGCACGAATGCCGTGAATCCCATGACGTACGTGCGCGAGCCTGCCCCTTCTCCTACGATGTCGCCGCACGAGGTCAGGAATACGAGCCCACAGAGTGCAAGAATGAGGATGCCGGCCGGCGGTGTGGAACTGTGAAGTGCCGGAGTCCATGAGGACAGCCTTCCGGAGAGCCGTTTCATCGATTCACCACCTTGTCAGAGGCACCTGTCACGACTACACTCATTGTGCGTCATATGAATGGCAGAAATCAAGTGGCGCGTGGGAGGCAGCGACCAGGGTACTCCCTGAGCAGTGCGGAGCATGTGGTCGGTGAACGAAGGTACTCCCAGAACGAAGCGGAGAACGCGATCGGCGAACGAAAGTACTCCCAGAACGAAGCGGAGAACGCGATCGGCGAACGAAGATATTCCCTGAGCAACAAGGATGGATGAGCATGACAGCACGGAACAAGCAGGTACTGGTTCTTTTCTGCGGCGGAACGCTCGTCATGGAAGAGGATGAGCGAGGGAGCCTCCTGACGCCCACGCTCGACAGGGCCATCAAGAACCTCCTCAGCATGGAGACGCGGCTCGACGAGCTGGCTGATCTTGAGGTCGCGTACATCGACAATATCGACAGCAGCAACATCCGGCCGGAGCACTGGGACCACGTGGCGGACATCATCGCGGAGAAGTACGACGACTACGACGGGTTCGTGGTGACACACGGCACAGACACGATGGCCTACACGGCGAGCGCGCTGTCGTTCGTGCTCAAAGGTCTGGGCAAACCGGTTGTACTCACTGGTTCGCAGATCCCCGGCACGAGAATCGAATCGGACGCACGCAGGAACTTCGTCAATGCCGTGCGTGTGGCGACGATGGACCTTTCGGGTGTCTTCATTGTTTTCGACAGGAAGATCATCCGGGGCTCACGCGCGACGAAGTCCTCCGAGTCGAGGTTGGATGCGTTCGTGGCCGTCAATCGCGGGGTGGTAGGGGACATACGCGTGGATGTGAGGCTCAGCACCGATCACCGGCGGCGCTCGGACAGCCGGCTGGATCTTCAGAAGGGATTCGAGGAGAACGTGGTCATCGTGACGCTCGTCCCCGGAATGCCGCCGGACGTCCTTATGTGCATCGTCGAGAGCGGCATCAAGGGGCTTGTGCTTCGAGGCTTCGGGACGGGCAATGTCGCCTACGAGTATCAGGACGCGGTTGCGCGCGCGGTGGAGCTGGGCATTCCTGTTGTTGTCACTACGCAGTGCCAACAGGGTGCCACAATGATGCACCTCTACGATCTCGGAAGAAAACTCCTCGACCTCGGGGCCATCCAGGGGTATGACATGAGCACCGAGGGTATCGTGACAAAGCTCATGTGGGCCTTGAAGCGGGCCGACTCCGTCGAGACCGTGCGCGAGATCATGCATACCGACATCTGCGGTGAGATCAGCCACCACGACAAAGGCATTCCGCAGGCATAGGGTATGCTCCGCGGCACCGAACTCTTCCTGAATGCAGGAAGCTGCTTCGGCGCCCGGTCTTTCCTGAGAGCACGAGCCTACTTGGGCGCCCAGTCTTTCCTGAGAGCACGAGCCTA
>JAUWBY010000195.1 GCA_030609605.1 Candidatus Eiseniibacteriota bacterium | reverse complement strand
GATCCGGATGTACTGGTCGGTCGTTGGCATTCCGAACGTGTCACCCTCGGACGCTGCGAACGCCTCAATCATTGCCGTGTAGTCTGCCTGCAGGCTCGAAACAATGTACAAGCCCGTCAGTTCGTAGATCGCTTCTGCAATTTTCTGTCCGATCTCTTCGACCGTTGCTCCCTCCGTCGACGGAACGAGAAGCATGTAGATCGGTTCATCCGGACTGGATCCGGGCTGAGAAAAACCGAGGACTCCGATCGCCAAAACAGCAATCAGTGTCAGAGCTAAAATATTACGCATCCTGCCACCTCCTATAGGTTTGGAAACGCCCTCCGGGGACGCGATAACCGCTCTTCTTTGTCTCTCGTGATAACCACACCCCCAGCTTTGTTGCTTACAACTCTATCATAGGTTCTATCGAACAATAAGTCAACTGTCAGATCCTGTTTACTCGCGTTTATACGGCTGGCCGAGCGCCTTTGGAAAACGCACCCGCCCGATAACGCCTGCAACAACCAGGAGCGTAACGATGTACGGAAGCATGTCGAAGACCTGCCAAGGAAGGAAGGTGATGCCGGGGGTGTTCTTGATCCAGATTGCGAGGCTTTGGAATACGCCGTAGATAAATCCCCCAACCAATGCCAAAATGGGATTCAAGCCGCTAAACACGACAGTCGCAAGCGAGATGAACCCCCGTCCCGCAGAGAGCCCTTTCGTGATCGAGCCGATCCACGAGACGCTCATGTAGGCGCCAGCCAAACCTGCGAAGGCGCCCCCAACGGTGGTTGCCAGTAGGCGGACCCGATTGACGTTGATTCCGGCGACATCTGCAGCCTCCGGTGCTTCCCCGGTGGCCTTGAGTATCAAGCCGGCGCGGGTCCGCTTGAGGAACCAATAGGCAATGAACGGGACGATCACAGCGATAATGATGATCGGACTGAGCCCTCCCGCCGGCGTTCGGATAGGAGCCAAGCGATTCTCGGCCGAGAGCAAACGGAACCCCGGCTGACCAAGGACGATGAGGCCATAAGCAACCATACCAGCAGCGAACAGGTTAATCCCAATTCCCGTAATCATCTGACTGCCCTTCCAGTAGGTGCTGATGACCGAGAAGATCAATCCCATTAGAGCTCCAGTTCCCATGCCGACAAGCAATCCAACAACCGGTCCCGCGTGTTCTGCGCCGATGACCCCGGTGAACGCGCTGAGGAGAAGGATTCCCTCCAAACCGATATTGAATAGCCCCGCAGTTTCGCCTATTATTTCACCGACGGCCGTGAGGGTGATCGGAACCATCGCGTGCAGCGCGATGAACAGGATGTTGACCAGTGAATTCCAGCTCATGACTCGACCCTCCTTCCGGTAAGCCCAGGCCAGCGCAGTCGGAAAACCCGGAACATGCGCGTGAGTTCCGGCACGGCCATCGCTATGACGATGATTCCCTGCACGATGCGGACCATGTCAGTCGGTACGCCGGCTGTCATCTGCATCTGCCGTGCTCCAGCCGCGAGGCCGCCGAACAACAGGGCCGAGAACAGCATCCCGATCGGGTGGTTCCGGCCGACCATCGCTACCGCCATGCCATTAAACCCAAGATTGGCTATCTGAGATAACCCGCCGAGCACTGCGTAGCTGGGCGGCGTTCCCATCGACATCGTCGCTCCGGCTAGTCCGGCGCCCATTCCGCCGAGGACGAACGCAAGGACCATCGTACGTTTGCTCTTGATCCCGCCATAGCGAGCTGCTCGCGGATTCAATCCGGCAGCGCGAACCTCGTATCCGGTTGCCGTGTGCCAGAGCAGGATGTAGACGACGATGGCGAACGCCACGGCGGCGAAAATACCATAAGACAGATCTGTCCCTCGGATGAGGATCGGGAACCGCGCCGTGATCGGGACCCTGATTGTGCGTGAGGATACAAGCGGATCGACTAGAACGCGGGCGACGAGGTAGAACGCTAGGAAATGCGATATCCAGTTAAACATGATCGTCGAAATGACTTCATTCACCCCACGCGTGACGCGGAGCAGGACGGGGATGAGACTCCATAATGCGCCGGCCGTCATCCCGAACAGGATGCCCACGATAACATGAAGGGCGGGCGGAAGCACGAAGTACGCTACGGTCACTGCGGCAAGGGCACCCATGTAGAGCTGGCCCTCCGCCCCGATGTTGAACATCCCGGCCCGTACACAGATCGCGAACGTCAACCCCGTGAGCAGGAGAGGCGCTGCGCGAGCGCCAGCCGTCGCCAGCGCATAGGTGCTGGTGAATCCGCCTTTGAGCAGCGCTGCATAGGCGGCGAGTGGATCGAATCCTGAGATCCACATGATGATCGCGCCAAGAACCAACCCGACTGCGGCGGCGACAAGGGACTCGGCGACCGGTGACAGACCGAGAAGAGCCTTTTGCACGACGGACTTCACAGTAATTGCAGACAACTCATGGTCGCTCAACGCATACCTCCTTGCTTGTTACGCCACCCATGAGCATGCCCACGGTTTCGCGATCCAGATCCGCCGGGCGACAGACCGTCATGAACTTCCCTTCGTACATAATCGCGACGCGGTCGGAGCGGGCCAGCACCTCATCGAGATCAGCGGAGACGAGAAGGACAGCCCTCTGCCGGTTTCTCATGTCAACCAAGAGATCCCGTATGTACTTCGCTGATGCGACGTCCAGCCCGCGTGTTGGTTGAGAGGCGACGATAACGGCCGGATCCTTAGCAAGTTCGCGCCCCACGATCAGCTTCTGCTGGTTGCCGCCGGACAGGCTCTTGGCGGGCGACTTCGTCCCTGCGGCCTGGATCTCGAATCGCTCCATCAGTTCTTCGACGTGTTTCCGAACATTGCTCCACTGGATGATCGGAAGATGAGCCCGCCGGAACTGCTTCCGACGATGGATGCCGAGGATGGCGTTTTCCGCCAACGTGAAAAGGAGCACCAGCCCGACTCCCCAACGGTCTTCCGGGATGTGCGCGACGCCAAGGCGATAAATCTCACGCGGGTCTTTGCCAAGGATGTCTGTTCCCTTGATGGTCGCTTCGCCTTGTGTGGGTACGCGGAGCCCGGTGAGGCATTCCACGAGCTCGCTCTGACCGTTCCCCTCGACGCCGGCGATGCCGAAGATCTCCCCCGCATGGACATCGAACGAAACTCCATCCACGGCGATCTCGCCCGTGTTCCCGCGGGATACGAGATTCTGAACGTGGAGAACGACTTCCCCGGTCGCTCCCGAATCCTCGCGCTTCTGCCGAATCGGCAGTTCTTCATCGCGCAGCTCCACCACGCCAGCCGCGCTATCCAGCGCTTGTCCGACCATCAAGCGAGCGAGACGTTCCGTCGTTGCCTCTACAGTGCGAATGTCCCCCACCAGTTCCCCGTGCCGAAGGACGACGATGCGGTCGGTGATCGACTGAACCTCTTTCAGCTTGTGCGTGATCAGGATGACCGCCTTGTCTTGGGCCCTGAGGCGACGGAGTAGGTCGAAGAGCTCGTCGACTTCGAGCGGCGTGAGGACGGACGTCGGCTCGTCGAGGATGAGAAGATCCACGTCCCGCGACATCACCTTTAGAATCTCGACACGCTGCTGCTCGCCAACCGCAAGTTTCTCGATAGGAACGTCGAGTGGCACGTGCAGCCCACTCTCTGCCATCAATGCCTCAAGCTTCTCTCTTGTCTTGCCCAGCCGAATCGGTGTGAATGGGCGTTCGTAGCTGAGGGCGACGTTCTCGGTGGCGGTGAATGGACCCACGAGGGCGAAGTGTTGATGGACCATCCCGATCCCGAACTTCATCGCCTCGCGGGGATTGGCGAACCGCACGCTGCCCCGGGGTGATTCGACACGGCCCTCGGTTGGCGGAAGCAAGCCGGAGAGAATCTTCGTAAGCGTCGTCTTCCCTGCGCCGTTCTCCCCGAGTAGTCCAACGATTTCGCCGTGGCGAATCTCAAAATCGATTCGTTTCAAAGCCTGCGTTCCGTCCGAGTAGGTCTTCGAAATTCCGTGGGCCGCCAGAAACAGGTCACCTTGTTTGGTTTCTCTATCCGACGGGCTTTCCTGGACCATTGTCTCACCTGCTAGAAGAGAGGCGGGGGAAGCATACTCCCCCGCCTGCATTGTTGTCCTTAGCTTAGTCGAGCACCGGGGCTAGTTCAGAGGGTACTGCGCCCGTAGCGCTTCGATGTCGGTCAACGTGTCGATGAACGGCACCTCGATGCTACCATCGACGATGCCAGCCTCGAGTTCATCGAGCGCGGCCCAAATCCACGCATCGATACCGGCGCGGTTTGCGGCCCAGTTCGCGAGGATCGTGTACTGATCGGCCGCATCGATACCGCCCTGGATGATCTGCTTCTCGATCTCGCGAGAGAGATCAGCCGTGTCGCTGACGTAGACGCCGACTTCGGCGATACCGAGCAAGCTTCTGCCGGCTTCCCACGTGCCCTCGGCGACCATCTTGCACGCGTCATACGTCGCGCTGTCGACGCGCTTGAGCATGCTCATCGGACAGAACTGCCCGAGCTCCCACCAATCCTGGTTCTGATCGACACCGAAGTAGTAGGGAGGTCCCATCGTCGTCCCGGCGTTGGCGTGGGCGGCGGCGACCGCCTGCATCATGCCGATGCCCACTCCTCCGGAGACGTTGTACGAGCCAAC
>JAUWBY010000218.1 GCA_030609605.1 Candidatus Eiseniibacteriota bacterium | reverse complement strand
AGCCGTCCGTCGCATCAGAATCTCGACATCAGAGGCACGAAGAAGTACAAGCTCTACGGGCAGGAGTTCAGCCTCTTCTTCGAGGCGCACAACGTGTTCGACAAGAAGAACCTGCGTGGACTCGGAGCCCACGGGTCCGAGTACTACACGATGACGGGTAACCTCGGCGGCGCTTTTGTGGAGGTCGGTGCGGACGGCCGCGAGCGCCTCGAGCCACTGAATGATCCTTCGGTCTATACCGAGGGCCGCTGGATAAGTGTCGGGATCGCCGTCGACTGGTAGGCCGGCGACGCACCTGGAAGCGGACCAACCCGGCCATGCGAGAGATCAGGTCTCTGCGGTGGCGGTGGGCGGAAGCACCCGTACGGAGGTGGTGGATGATTCGTTTCGGAAGGATGACACACAGAACACCTGGAGCACCCGGACGGGCCGGGCGCCTTGCAGCCACGCTTGTCGTCTGTACGCTCGTGGCCGTGCTCGTGGTCTCGGTCGCGGGTGTGGCGATTGCCCGCATGCAGACCTCGGGTCACGACGAGGTAACGGCGCCTCCGACGCGCGCGATCAGCTACTACGGCTGGTACCACAACGTCGGGCAGCTTCTGCTCCACGTGTCGAACCTTGGTTACTTCGGCGATTGGCCCGGTTCCGCCATCGACGACATCACGGCCCCCTCGGCCGAATGGCCGGCCGGAAGCAACCACAACTACCTCTATGCCGCCGGAATATGGGTGGGGGGCTCTGTCATTAACAGAGTGACGGGCGAGGTCGACACGCTGGTCTCCGCGGGCGTATATCAGCGAGAGTACCGGCCCATCATTGAAGATCCGCTCAAGGTCATCTACGAATCTTGGGAGGGCGCGGCGAACAGCGGGCGCTGGCTCGACGACGATGGCGACTGCGACAATCCGTTCTACGATGGTCACTTCGAGGGCTTCGACGAGGATCCCCTCGACGGCATCGACAACGATGGCGACGGCCTTGTGGACGAGGACTACGCCGCCATCTCCCAGCAAATGTTCCGCTGTGAGTACGAGGACACGAACGAAGAGGACGTCAACGAGGGGCTCTCGTCCGACTTCCACCGCAGCCTGGGGCTCAATATCATCCAGGAGAGCTACCAGTGGACCAGCGACCAGACCGATGACTTCGTCGGCATCGACTTCACAGTCGTGAACATCGGTCAGGACACCATTCGGATGGCCTACGTCGGGTTCATGGTGGACGCAGATGCGGGGCCCGAGCGCGAGGGCATCCAGTACTACAGTGATGATCGTGGTGGGTTCATCGATACGCTCATCATCAATGCCAATCCCAACGATCCAACTGAGCTGGACACGCTCGACATCATGGTGGCGTACATGTACGATGACCCGTACGGGGCGGACGGCAACGAGGCGAAGGGCTACTTCGGCTGCATGTTCCTCGGGCATCCCACCAGCAACCCGGACACGTTGATACTGGGGAATATGCCGAGCGAACCCGTCAGGGTCAGGGTCCACGCCTTCAGTATCTGGTCGAGCTCGGGAGAGGATCCCAGGAACGACAGGGAGCGGTACCGCCTCCTCAGGGGCGTTGCCGACTACCCGCTGCTGGACGGGATAGACAACAACAACAACGGCTTGATCGACGAACCGGAGGAGTGGCGCGTCAATATCGACAGAGACGCGGACGCCCCGCTTGACTGGCGTTTCATGTTGTCGGCCGGCCCGTTCGCGGAGATCGTCCCGGGCGACACTCTGTCGTTCCAGTACGCATTTGTGATGGGCACCGGGCTGGACGGCATGCTTCAGAACGCCGCGACGGCGCAGCAGATCTACAACGGTGTCACTCAGGAAGTTCCCAACTGCATCGGTGAGCCCGAGAGCGTGCAGATTCACTGGGTGGCCGATACACCACCGCCTCCTCCGAATCAGGAGATCACCGCGGGTGACGGTTTCGTCAGGATCGAGTGGGACGATTTCTCCGAGCACGTGGAGGACCCGCTCACTCGCATCAGGGATTTCTACGGTTATCAGGTCTGGAAGGCGGTGGGCTGGACCCGGGAGTCGAGCCAGCCCAGGGATCAGGATTGGCAGCTCATTCTCGACGCCGACCGTGGCGACGGTGGAGCGGAGCTCGACACGCTCAACACCGGCCTCCAAGGCATCGGGGAGTACAGCTTCGTGGATAGACACGTGAAGAACGGCTTCACGTACTGGTACTCCGTCACGGCCTACGACAGCACGGCAGAGGGTTACCACTTCGGGAAGTACAGCCAGAACAAGACACTGGTCGTTCCTCACTCCGGTGTGAATGCGTCGCTTGACGATATCAGGGTGGTTCCTAACCCGTACGTTAACCACGAGTACATGGCGCGGTGGAACCTGGAACCAGACGAGGCGGACCCCACCGGTGAGAAGATCTGTTTCCAGAATCTCCCGAGGGACGCGATAGTCAGGATTTACTCGCTGGGCGGCGAGCTCGTTCAGACGCTCTATTCTGATGCGGAGACGGATGGCGGTGACGCCTGCTGGAACATGATCTCCAGGAACGACCAGATCATAGTGAGCGGCGTGTATCTCTACCACGTAGACTCGCCGATTGGAGAGCAGGTCGGCAAGTTCGTCATCATCAAGTAGTGTGGAGCTCCCGCCGTCGGCGGTGCGAGGCTTCGTGCCGCGACCGGTGGAAGGAGGACGGTCATTGACTAGGAAGCTGCTGCTGGGCCTGCTTGCTGTTCTTGTTCTGGCGTCTCAGGCTCTGGCCACGGACGTGTTCGAGAAGGTTGGTACCGTAGGGTGCCAGTTTCTCGAGATAGGCGCCGGTCCGCGCGGTGTGGGGATGGGTGAGGCGATGGTAGCCGCGACGGACGGCGTGGAATCCGTCTACTGGAATCCGGCGGGCCTCCGGTCCATCGTGAGGCCGACGGCGATCTTCACGTACGGCACGTGGCCGGCGGATATCACTCACCAGTTCGCGGCCTTCGCGATGAGGCCCGCGTTCATTCGTGGTGTCGTGGCCATCAGCGTCACGTCGCTTCAAATGGATCCGATGCTGGTCAGACCGGCGGACACTCCCGAGGGCGTGGGTGTGCAGTTCGAGCCCGAGGACCTGGCCATCGGGGTGTCGTACGCCCGTGAGTTCACAGACAAGTTCTCCGCGGGTGGAACGCTCAAGTGGATCGATTCCAGCCTGGGCGATCTCTCGGCCCTCGGTGTTGCCGGGTTGGGTGACTACTCGGTCCAGGGTTTCGTGGGCGACTTCGGAACGCTCTACAGCACCGGTTTCCGCTCGCTTGAGATCGGGCTGATGATCCAGAACATGGGACCGGAACTCACATACATCGAGGATTCCGTGCCGATGCCGGCCACGTTCAAGTTCGGGGTCTCAATGAACATGATCGAGACGCCCGGACAGATCGTGAAGGTCGCGGCGGAGTTCAGGCATCCCTCGGACACATCCGAGAAAATGAACGTCGGTGCTGAGTACGTGCTGAACGACATGTACTTCCTCCGCGCCGGTTACAAGATGGGCTACGACGAGGAGTCGTTCACGGCGGGTTGCGGAGCCCGGCTGACGGTGGCAGGTCTCGGTAGCCTGGGAGTCGACTACAGCTACGCCGCCTTCGGCTACTTCCCTGGAATCCATCGCGGTGGAGTGACAGTCGAGTTCTAGAGCAGTTCAGACAAGCGTGTTTCCCCTGCAGGGAGAAGGTCGAAGCCGGCAGTCGCGGGGGGCTGGGAAGGTGAAAGGAGAACCCACTTGCGAAGGTACCTGTTGATCGTGGGCGTGCTCGCGATGCTTCTCTCTGTTCCTCAGCTCGTCGTTGCCGACGGAGCGGGGACCTACCTTGCGGCGTTCCTTGAGGTTGACGGTGGAACCAGGCAGATGGGAATGGGTGGGGCGTTCACGGGGATGGGCGACGACGCGATGACGATCTACTACAATCCCGCGGGACTCCGCTTCCTCAAGGGAAGTGAGATTCACTTCAGCGGTTCTTCGTGGCCCGCGGGGTTGTCATATCAGCACATGGCCTACGGATTCAAGCACAGTGTCGTTCCCGGCTACTTCGGGATCAGCTGGACGATCATGCAGATGGGTCCGTGGACCGAGAAGACCGAGTACTACGATCCGGAGAGCGAGTTCGGCATCGGGAAGCTCGAGAACGTCGATGCCGGCGATATGGCCTTCGGCGGTTCGTAC
>JAUWBY010000334.1 GCA_030609605.1 Candidatus Eiseniibacteriota bacterium | reverse complement strand
GCCGGTTAGCGCCCGCTACCCTTTTTCAGTTCGTGGAGGCGAGCCTCGAGTGCTGCAGGCTGGCCCTCCAGATCGGCGATATTACTTCTGGTCTTGGCCACATCGGCCTCGAGCTCGGCCCGCTCACTGCGCGCGGTCTCGAGTTCTGTCAATGCAGCATCACTCTCGTCCTGAGCACGCTGAACCGTGGTCACATCCGCACCATCGCACGGAGGCTTAGGTCCACAGCCCACCATAGCCGCTACCAGAACAAGCAAAAGCGATGCGAGAGCAATGACTCCCCCAGTCGTTCTTGCCATCTCGTGGCACCCCCTTCCAGTAGACAAACTGACTTCGTGCGCGCTACTTACCGCCGGCGCGCCGCTTGAATCGACTTCGCTTGGTGAAGAACGTACCAAAACCCTCAAGGACTGTCAAGCCTCATTTGGTAAACAGGCCTAGCCTTAGGGCTCTTGACGGGGCCCCTGGCATCTACTTCGTGAATTTGAGGTGAAGTTCCTCCATCACCTCCTGTTCAAGCTCGGAAGGAGAACCGTCCATCAGCGACAGGCCTTTGTAGGTCTTCGGGAATGCTATGACGTCCCTGATCGAGTCCTCACCCATCAGCATCATCACGATCCGGTCGAGTCCGGGAGCGATACCCCCGTGAGGCGGAGCGCCGTAATCGAACGCCTTCAGCAGGAATCCGAAGCGCTCCTCTGCGTCCTCAGCGCTCATCCCGACGACACTCATCACGCGTTCCTGAATATCCCGGCGGTGGATTCGGATAGAACCCGAAGCCATCTCGACGCCGTTCAAGACCAGATCGTAGAGCTGGCCCAGGACCCTGCCCGGATCGGTCTCGAGATACTCAATATCCTCGTCGCGAGGCATCGTGAACATGTGGTGTTCGGCCTCCCACGCGTTCGCATCCTCGTTGAAGGCGAACATCGGGAAGTCGGTGACCCACAGGAAGTTGAGGACATCATCGGGGGCAAGGTCGAACTCATCGCGAAACGCGAGCCTGAGGCGCCCGAGCACGTTGTTGACCTTGCTTGCCGTGTCGGCCCCGAACAGGAGGAGGTCGCCGTCGACGGCTTTCGCCCGCTCGATGATCGCTGTGATCTCGGCCTCGGAGAGAAACTTGCTGATGCCTCCCTCTAGTGTGCCGTCCGTCACCTTGGCGTGGGCGAGGCCCTTGGCACCCCAGCTCTTCGCGAGCTCTTCCTTCTTGTCTATGCGGCTCCGCGACCAATCGCCGTAGCCGGACGCAACGAGGCATTTCACTGCGCCACCGGATTCGACTGCCTGCCGAAAGACCCTGAAATCCGTCCCCGCCAGCAGATCGGTCACATCGATCAGTTCCATACCGAACCGCGTATCAGGCTTGTCCGAGCCGTAGCGTGCCATGGCGTCGGCATAGGTCAGGTGCGGAAACGGTGTGTCCACCTTCCGTCCAAGTACCTCCTGCCAAAGCGAGACCATCAGACCCTCAGTCAAGGCAAAAATGTCATCCTGTGTGACGAAGCTCATCTCGATGTCTATCTGCGTGTGTTCCGGCTGCCGGTCGGCTCTCAGCCCCTCGTCCCTCAGACAGCGGGCGATCTGAAAATAGCGATCAAAGCCGCTCACCATGAGGATCTGCTTGTAGAGCTGGGGAGACTGAGGCAGAGCGTAGACCTTCCCCGGGTGGATTCGGGACGGAACGATGAAGTCCCGCGCGCCCTCCGGCGTCTTCTTCGCAAGCATGGGCGTCTCTATCTCCAGCAGCCCCTTGTCAGAGAGATAGTCGCGTGCAGCCTTCGCCGCGCGGTGGCGGGCCATCAGAAGACGCTGCATGTGTGCGCGCCTGAGGTCCAGATAGCGGTACTCCAGCCTGAGGTCATCGCTTGCCTTGATCGGCTCCTCAAGAACGAACGGTGGCGTGAGGCAGTCATTCAGCACTCTCATCTCCCGAACGATGAGCTCGACCTCGCCAGTTGGGAGCTCCGTGTTGGCAGTCCCTCCCGGCCTCACTGCAACATCTCCCTTGACGGCGATCACGTACTCGGCACCCAACTCCCCCGCCACACCCAGCAGCTCTGCATCATCCTCCGGCCTGAAGACGATCTGCGTCGTCCCATACCTGTCCCTCAGATCCACGAAGAGAAGACCACCCAGATCTCTCCTCCTGTGCACCCAGCCCGCAAGGACGACGGTCGAGCCGGCATCGCACGCTCTCAGCTCGCCGCACGTGTGTGTTCTTGCAAGTTCACCCATCGATTGCAGCTTCATCGTGATTCCCTGTCTCCCGGTCGTTGTCAAGTCGACGGCCGCGGGGTCCAGCACTGCAGCGAGTGTCATCTTCCGGTCGCGGCTCTACTTCATCCGGTCCCGGATGGCCGCTGTTGGCTATTCCTTCATCC
>JAUWBY010000183.1 GCA_030609605.1 Candidatus Eiseniibacteriota bacterium | reverse complement strand
GCGTAGAAGGGCCGACCTGCATCAAATCAGAATTGGTGGTCGAGGGTTCGGTCCGACTCGTTGGTGTGCCTGTGTGTGGAACGGGCGCTTGGAGAAGCGTCGGAGCGCGACCGGAATCGGCGTCTGTCTGTCCCACACCATGAGGAGGTGACAACCGGAGATACGACGCGTGGGAAGAGAGTGTGACTGCGGTCGTGCACCGTTTGCGCGGCCGCGTGGAGATCAGAGATTGTTGGCCCCGCATCAGGAGATGTGAAAATGCGTAGGATTCTGATTGTCTTCATGGTTCTGGCCGTCGCGGCAATGGTGTCGGCGAAGGTCGATGATGTCCATCCGATCGTCACCCGTGGACTCCTGGATTGCTCAGATGCGATCCTGATCGAGTGCGGAACCATTGATCTGCCCGGCACGACTGTCGGCAGCGTCAACAATGTTGAGAGCTACAGCGGCTGTGGCTGGACTGAGAGTGGTCCCGAGGTCGTCTACGAGTTCGTCATCCCGGAAGGCATCTGTCAGGAAATAGCGATCACAATCGACCCGGATGGCTGTGACCTGGACGTCTTCCTCCTCGGTAGCTGCGAAGAGGCCGACTGCTTCGACTACGGGGATTCGTCGATCGTGAGTGATTGCCTCGAGGCGGGCACGTACTACATCGTCGTCGACGGCTACGGCGGAGCCGAGTGTGCCTTCACAATCACCGTCGAGTGTGTCGAGTGCGAGTGCCCCCTGCCGTGTCCCGAGGAGCAGAATTACCTTCCGTTCACCGAGGGGTTCGAGCGCGAGGAGTGCTTCCCGCCGGCAGGTTGGACGATCCTGAACCTCGGCGATGACCCCGCCGGAACAAGCTGGGTCTGGACCGACTACAGCTATATCTGCGACGGTCTCGGTGCCGCTCGCTGCAGCTACGGTTCTTCGAGCGAGTACCAGGATGAGTGGTTCATCTCGCCCATCATCTACCTTGAGGGCGCGCCAGGAATTGTCGTGAGCTTCCAGCACAACATGGCGATGTGGGGCTACTGCACGCATCCGATGCAGGTCCTCTACTCGACGACGGGAATCGATCCTGCGGACTTCACACTTCGTCTGGACTACACGTGCGATCTGCCTAACCCGGAGTGTGGAACGTCGACGCTTGAGATCGACGAGCTGGCAAGCGACCACGTCTACGTCGCATGGCGTTACCAAGGTGTCTGGGCCGGTGCGTGGTACGTCGACAACGTCATCATCACGGCCATGACGAGTGCTGTTGAGGAGTCGAGCTGGGGTTCGATCAAGGCTCTGTACAGGTAGTTTGCAGGATTGCGCACGCGACACTACGTGCGTGAAGCAGTTTGTTCGAAGTAGAAAGAGGGTGGCGGCGCAGTGTCGCCACCCTCAACCTCGGTACATGGGGTACGAGAAGGAGGTCGCGGCGTGATGCCGGAAACCGAGCGCGTGTGGGGTCTTTCCGGGTGGTGCGTTGTGTTGTCCTTGCTGATCGTTTTGTCGCTGTGCGGGACGGCAGGGGCGGAGAGAACTGTGGTGGGGGAGAGCTACCAGAGCACAGCGACGGAGAGAAACAACGCGCGGCTGGTCGTAGAGGATCTCGTGGGCAATCTGCACGTGGTCTACTACGACCACGACGGGGTCTACCACTCCGTCGCGAGTGGCATCGGAGCGGGTTGGTCTCTGCCGGAACTTGTGGCGCTTGACGGCAGGAACCCCTCGATCGCGGTCGACTTGGACAACGTGCTGCATCTGGTCTACAGAATCGAGACCCTTACATCGCTCGACATCATGCACAGGATATTCGGCGGGGACTGGAGTGATGCGGAGACCGTCCACCACGATGGCTTGACCGGTCTCTCGCGTCCGGTTATCGCCGTGGATTCGGAGAACGGCCTCCACTGCGTGTGGCAGAGACAGGGCTACGGATCGACTCCGAACTCCGAGATCTGGTACAAGTATGCCGCTCCGGGCAGTGGATGGGGTAGTACGCCGGTCAATGTGAGCAGCTCGTACGGGGCCTCCGAGTACCCGACGCTGACCATTGATCCTGACGACAATGTCTATGTTTTCTGGAAGGACTCGGGAGAAGACATATCCTCCGATAAGAAGGTGCTCTTGAGGAAGTACACCAAGAGCATCGGATGGGACGCAGAGTACACGAATGTCAGCAACACGACCGGGAACGGCAGCTACGCGACGATGGATCCCTGTGCCGTCACCGACACGGGGGGTACGGTTCATCTGGTCTGGAAGGACTCGCAGACGGGCAACAGGGAGATCTTCTACAAGGCGTGCGTGGACGGTGTCTGGGACGCTACACCCACCAACATCAGTGGGACTTCAACTGCATCCGGTAGACCCAGCATCAGTGTGGATGACAGAGGTTGCCTGTATGTCATCTGGGAAGAGAAGACGGATGGGATCTACTACGACATCGTGCGCAAGACGCATGGAAGCGCCGGCGGTTGGTCTGAGATGGTCAACGTCAGCGAGTCGGCGGGGGTCGATTCGCGATCGGCCAGCGCCATTCCGGTGACGGGACCAGCTCTCTGCTGCGTCTGGACCGAGGGCGGATCCGTGCCGTACGACATAACCTTCTACTATGAAGAGACGACGGGCGTGGCCGAGGCCGAGGCCGGAGACGGCGGCCTTCTTCTCCTGAGACGGAACCATCCCAATCCTTTCAGTTCGACGACGACGATACGATACCAGCTTCCCGAACCGGGCGGGGTAACCCTAACGGTTTACGATCTGTGCGGCCGGAGAGTGAGGACGCTGGTCTCCGGACGAACAGCGGCAGGCGTGCACGAGGTCATTTGGAACGGGAAGAACGACAGCGGAGCAGATCTCGCGGCAGGCGTCTACTTCTGCACTGTAGCGTGTGGAGGCAGAAGGGTTACGAGTCGAATGGTCATTGTCCGATAGAACGCGTGAAGGAGGTTGTATGAGAGCGATTGTATTGGTGCTGGCGATCTCCCTTGTGGCAGCTGCCACGGCTACGGCCGACTGGGTGATCGAGGAAGGATTCGAGGGCGGCGTCATTCCCGCCGGATGGACGACGCACGATGGCGACAACGACGGGCGCACGTGGCACGCTCTTGAGAGCGACTACAGTCACTCCGGTGCGTGGCTCGCGGTCGCCGACTGCTACCAGAGCGGCGGCGATGACTGGCTGATAACACCGCAGGTTGCGGTGGCGGCCGGTGACTCGTTCGTGTTCTACGCGAGAGCCTGGTACGGCACCGAGGATTTTGAGCTCAGACTCTCGAAAGAGACGACCTCCATCAACGATTTCGACTATGTTCTGGGCACCGTGACCGGCGCCACTACCACATACGTCAGATACTCGTACGACTTGAGTGCCTATGCCGGTGAGAATTGCTACCTCGCCATCAGATGGCAGCAGGATGTATTCGCTCTGGGCGTGGACGACGTCAAGGTTGGGTGGGGTATCTACGAGACGACGGATGTGGGCATGCTCTCCATAGAGGTGCCCGAGCCCTATCAGCTGATCGACACGGGATCGTATCCATCCGGCACGATCCAGAACTATGGAACGGCCGAGATCACCGAGAGTTTCGACATCGTCTGCGAGATCGCCGACGAGGCCAGGGCGATCGTCTACTGCGATACGGTCACTCACATCGGAACCCTGGCGTACGAGGAGACGGCAGTCATCACATTCGCCGACGAGTGGGTACCGGGCGTGGCCGGCGACTACACGATAACGATGACGACGTTCCTCACAGGCGACACGGAGGCCGGGAACAACTCAATGGCGAGTGAGACCGAGGTTGTGATTCACTACGGGACCGGCGGCCCGGACCCCTTCGGCTACTGCTGGATCGACAGCGACGAGCCGGGCGGCCCCGTCTACGACTGGATCGAGATATGCGAGAGCGGCAGGTCGGCTGTAACGTACGAGGCCCCGTACTTCTACGGAGACGACAACATGTCGCCGCCGATTCCCATCGGATTCTCGTTCCCCTTCTACGGAATCGACCGCACGGAGATGTATATCGACACGAACGGTGAGATCCTGCTCGCGGACAATCTCTGGTTCAACCATTATCCGAATGTCGGCTGGGAGTCGGATGGGAACATGTTCAACTACGTGTATCCCATTCCCGGCTACTCGCAGATGCCCGGGCTCATTGCGGCCTACTGGGACGACCTCCTTGTGAATGAGGGCGTCGGTGATGTGTACTATGAGACCTTCGGCGACGAGCCGAACCGCTACTGCGTCATCGAGTGGTACAACTTCCGTTTCTGCTACGGTACTGTCGAGACTGAGACCCTCACCTTCGAGATGATACTCCACGAGAACGGCGAGATCGTCTTCCAGTACCTGGACACCGGGATCGGTCAGACAGGAAGCGTCTGTCCTCACGATGACGGCAGGAGTTCCACCATCGCCATCCAGAACGACACCGGGACTATCGGTCTCTGCTACCTGAGAGAGATAGTCGAGGGTATGTCCTATATCGGTGTCGAGCCGCCGGGGAACATCCTCCACGATGAACTGGCGATCCGCTTCTACCTGGGCGAGGACGAGCAGCCACCTGTTTTCGTACATGAGGAGATGGGCAACTCATTCGACACGACGCCGGAGATCACCGTCACGATCATAGACGCGACGGGCGTGGCGAGCGACGTGCTCCACTACAACGACGGTAGCGGCTGGCAGACGATGGTTCATACGTCGTTCGAGGCGCCGGACATCTATCATTACGCCCTTCCCCTGCTTCCGACGGGCGTGGAGTTGAGCTACTATTTCGAGGCAACCGACAGCGCTCCGGCACAGAACTGCGGGACGTGGCCGGCAGGGGCGCCGGGGGACGTATACTCCTTCCGGATTCTGCCAACGAACGAAGTCAGGACGCTTCTTGCTCATCCCGGTGGACAGGACTACAACGGCGTTGAGTTCGCGGTGTTCACGGCAGGGCTCGACGCGGCAGACGTCGTGTACGATGTCTACGACTGGTTCGAGTACGAGAGCTA
>JAUWBY010000279.1 GCA_030609605.1 Candidatus Eiseniibacteriota bacterium | reverse complement strand
GGGCTCTCGTGTAGCTCACCAGGAACGATCCACCGAGCGCGAGGAAAATGAGAACCGCAGTCAGGGACTCCGGTGCCGCCGGCGACCTTGTCAGATAGTAGACCAAGGCCCCAAGGAGCACAACCATCTCCGAGTATCTGTCTATCGTCGAGTCCAAGAACGCACCCGACTGCGTCTCCCGATCAGCAGCCCTCGCGGCGGCACCATCGATCATGTCGCACATGCCGGCGAGGATAAGCAGAATCCCCGCGGTCGGAAACCGCCCGACCGCAAGCGCCCACCCCGATCCAGCGGAGAGGATGAGCCCCGTGACCGTGATGGTCGTGGGTGAAATCCCCAGCTCGGCAGCGAAGCTCGCGGCAGGCTTGAGAAGCTCTCGCACCTTGCTCTTTACTCTGCTCGTCATTGGCATCCCGCCGCTCCGCGCGGATTCGTCGTACGTGTCACCACACGAACGACGCAGTCTAGCACTCGGGAATCATGGGTGTCAACATGCTAGGGCAATTCTGGAAACGCCGTGGCAGCGTCACCATTGGGACCATCAGGCCGACCGTCGCCGTAACCAGGCCCCGCGACAATGATCACGATCTCACCCTTGAGAGTCCGCCCCTCGACAAGCTCAGCAAGCGCTGGGAGACGTCCCCGCAGGAATTCCTCGTGGATCTTGGTGAGTTCTCGCGCAATGACGGCGGGGCGGTCTCCAAGCTCACCGGCCATGTCTCTGATGCATGATGCCACGCGGTGCGGTGACTCATAGAACAGGAGCGTACAGGAAAGATCGGATAGAGCGGCAATCCTTCTCTTTCTGGCGGTAGATTTCCTCGGCAGGAAGCCTGCGAAGTAGAACGGGTGCGGCGGCAGTCCTGATGCACAGAGCGCCGCGATGAGCGCAGATGGTCCTGGAACGGGCACGATGTCAATGTCCGCGTCCACACATGCCACTACCAGCCGAAACCCCGGATCCGAGACCAGCGGTGTGCCCGCGTCGGTCACAAGCGCTACACTCTCGCCACCCAGGATCCTCTCCACGACTGCGCGAGCCGCGCGAGCCTCGTTGTGTTCGTGGTACGCGACGAGCCTGCTCTTGATATTGTAGTGGGAAAGGAGCTTCCTCGTACGTCGCGTGTCCTCCGTAGCAATCACATCTACATCGCGTAGGATTTCGATCGCCCGGAACGTGACGTCGCCGAGATTGCCGAGCGGTGTCGCCACGATGTAGAGGCTCCCGACACTGCGGGAGGTCGCCCGCCCCTTACTGTCGCCCGCATCGCCCGGAGTCAGAGAGTCGCTACCGGGAATCATCGGCTGTCCCCTGCAAGCGTATCGCTTGCGGGGACGCCCAGAGAGGCGTCCCCGCGAGCCACGACCGTACCCAGAATGCCCACGAATGCTATCCCGTCCGACAGACGAAGCCGGTAGATAAGATCGACCGGCCGTCTCATGCGTGGTACCGGTGTGCTGAATCTGATACCCACTTGCCGTGCGGCTGCCGCGTCGTCGTCAGTAACCCCTCTGGCCAGAAGAACCGGCCGGGACCAACCTTGGCCGAACGGGCCCAGCGCGTCCATCTCTCCAGCGATGCTGGTGGTGATACGCGCGAGTCCAAGCTCCGCATCGATCTGCCTCGGAACGGGCGTGGGTGGGACCGCTGCTGCATAATCGAGCATTCGCTCGCGGAAGAGCGGAATCTTCGCGCTTGGGATCGAGAATCCGGCGGCCCGTGGGTGTCCCCCGTAGTTCAGGAAGAGGTCAGACATCGATCGGAATGCCTCGACGATGTTGTACCCCACCGGCCCCCTTGCCTCAGCCGTAGCATCGCCATTCTTCTTCCTGATGAGAATGACCGGCCTCCCACTCTGCTCCGCAAGACGTGAGGCCGCCGCACCCATCACTTCGATCGGGATGTCAACCTCGATCACAAGCACGGGCTCGGGATCGTTCTCGACGAGTGCTTTCACCTTCTTCCAGGCAGCCGCCGCTGACCGCTGCCATTCTTTCCTATCAAGAACCAGCTCGTGGGCGATCTTCTCGGCCTCCTCGTAGTCCGCAACCAGGAGATCGTACGCAGTATTTCTACCCTTGCCATTCGATACGCGGCCGAAGATCGGTCCCAGGAACTCCCGAACATCGTTGTGGGTCACCTCTCCGCCGGCAAGGCCTGTCTCCGCGAGAAGCGCAACGAGCCCAGGGCGCTCACTCCGCGCCACCATCTTCAGCCCATCGACCACCATATCCCTGTTGTCACCCGTCAGCGGTACACGATCTGCGACGGAGCCGATCGCGACCAGCGCAAGCGCCTCATCATCCCACGCGGAACCGTACCAGGCTGTTTCTCCGCCTCCGTACTTCCCCGACAGCTTCTCCAGCAGAAGCCCGGAAATCCGCCACGCAACACCGACTCCGGCAAGATAGCGGTAGGGGTAATCGATACCCGGGAGCTTTGCATTCACGATTGCCACGGCCGGTGGAAGCTCTGGGGGTATCTCGTGATGATCCGTCACGATCGTGTCGATGCCCAGGCTGTTCCCGTAGGCAATGTCGTCGCGGTCGCTGACACAGGAGTCGACCGTGATGATGAGCG
Source organism: Candidatus Eiseniibacteriota bacterium (assembly GCA_030609605.1). Classification (GTDB taxonomy): domain Bacteria; phylum Joyebacterota; class Joyebacteria; order Joyebacterales; family Joyebacteraceae; genus Joyebacterum. Next base: position 703 of record JAUWBY010000279.1, on the reverse strand, counting down.
TAACACCTCTCGCCGCGAATCTGTCCAATTCAGCTCTATTGAGCCCGTGCCCCTCAGTCCGCCTGTCCGGAATGTAGGAATCGACAGTTGCCCCGAGTTGGAGCAGTGCCTCGACCATGATCACAGCCGCCGTGACACCGTCGGCGTCGTCGTGCCCGTGCACAACGATGCGCTCTCCCTTGTCGAGAGCGCGCCCGACGCGCTCCACAACACGGTCCGCATCAGGCAGGAGATGTGCATCCGGAAGCGATCCCACGCCGGGATTCAGGAGCCGCACGGCAGCAGCGCACGTCTCGAACCCACGCGCCGCGAGTACATGTGCGGTGGTTCTTGATACGCCGGCCGACCTCGCGATCTCCTCAATAACCGCGGGGTCGGCCGACTCCAAGCTCCAGAGGCGGGAGCCACCCTCAAATATCATTCGCCGCTCTTTCCCAACGTCTTCACGAAGTGCTGAATGAGATCGATCGGAACGGGGAATATTATCGTCGAGTTCTTCTCAACAGAGATCTCGGTCAGGGTCTGCAGGAATCTGAGCTGGAGCGATGTCGGCTCTTGGGCCAGAATCCCTGCGGCTTCCGACAGCTTCGCTGATGCCTGAAGCTCGCCTTCAGCGTGGATGATCTTCGCCCGGCGCTCGCGCTCGGCCTCAGCCTGTCTGGCGATCGCCCGCTGCATCGTCTCAGGAAGATCGACGTGCTTG
>JAUWBY010000300.1 GCA_030609605.1 Candidatus Eiseniibacteriota bacterium | reverse complement strand
GTCACGATACCCACGCCGCCGGGCAGAGCCTCGGCCTGCCGCGCCGGGAAGGGCTTCACGATATCGAGGGCCCGGAAGAGCACGAACGCAACGGCGAAGAGGAGGAGCGACTTGGGCAGCAGGAGAACAGAGAGCACGAAGCCGGCGTACTCGTCGATCACGATCCTGGACGCGTCGTGCCCGAACTGCCGCTCTGCGAGATGCGCGGCCCATATCGCCATCGCGACGAACGCCAGCGTGGAAAGGAGCATCACCCAGAGGGCCAGGGGCGAGCTCGCCGCAGTTACCTCCGGAACGAAGAACCACATCAGTGCGGCGCAACCCAGTGACCCCACCGTGCCGGGGGCCACCGGCGCGTAGCCCAGGTAACCTCCGGTGGCCAGGAACTTGACCAGGGGATGTAGTTTCGTGCGTTCTTCTGCCACGTCGACCGATCCTCTTTGGCGTTACTCGGCCTTGCGTGCGTCGCTTTCGGAGTTCCTGTTCGAGAGCACGTAGTCGACCCCGGAGATCACGGTCAGTGCCACGGCCACGATCCCGAGCCCCCAGAGCCCGCGCTCGAACGTCTGGGTGCGAGGGTCACCCGGGCTCAGTCCCAACCCGTGGAGAACCGTCAGGTAGAACAGCGAGACTGTGATCCAGATCATCTGGGCGGCCGTCTTCCACTTGGCCGTCCTGCTCGTAGCGAATCCTCCGCCGCTCTTGAACAGGCCCGTCCGCCAGCCCAGGATCAGGAGCTCACGCGCTATGATCAGTCCGACCATCCACAGCGAGACGAATGGCAGCCCCATCAACAGAAAGCCGACAAGGACCATTGAAACGAGGACCTTGTCGGCCAGTGGATCCATGAGCTTCCCGAACTCGGTCACGTTGTCCCAGCGCCTGGCCAGATAACCGTCGTAGAGGTCCGTCAGCATGGCGACGACGAAGATGTAGAGGGCAAGCCTCACGGAACCCGTCAGGAGGCAGACGAGGACGACGGGCCCCATGATCATCCGCGCTATGGTCAGTCCGTTCGGCCAGTTCATGCTATGGCGCCTCTCGGGAGCAAACCCCGGGAATCCTACGCCTGAGTCAGTTCCTCACGCTTGAGGAGCCACTCCCAGTTGCGGTCCGTGTCCTCCTGTATCTCATCGATGATGTGCCTGTTCTTGTCCTTGAAGAGGTGAGAGAAGCGGCCCTGCCTCTCCAGCCACTCGGAGACCGGCCGCTTGTCCTTGGGCTTCCTGGTCACCTTGAAACGGCCGTGCTCCACCTCGTAGATCGGCCAGAAGCACGTGTCGACCGCGAGCCTGGCTATGTCCATCGACTCTTCCATCGGATACCGCCAGCCCCGCGTGCAAGGCGTCAGTATGTTCATGAACGCGGGTCCCTCGATAGACAGGGCCTTCTCGACCTTGTCCGACAGGTCCTTGGGATAGCCTGGAGTGGCCTGCGCCACGTACGGGATCCTGTGCGCGATCATGATATCCGTCAGCGGCTTCGGGAACTCTTTCTTCCCCTGCCTGATCTTCCCCGCCGGTGTGGTCGAAGTGGCGGTTCCCTTGGGCGTGCCGCTGGATCGCTGGATGCCCGTGTTCATGTACGCTTCGTTGTCGTAGCAGATGTAGAGCATGTTATGCCCGCGCTCCATCGCACCCGACAGGGCCTGCAGACCAATGTCGTACGTTCCCCCGTCACCACCCATTGCGATGAAGTTGATCTCCTTGTCGATCCTGCCCTGACGCCGGAGCGACCTGTATGCCGCTTCGACCCCTGACATCGTCGCCGCAGAATTCTCGAAGGCGCTGTGAATGAATGGGTTCCGCCACGCGGTGTACGGGTAGATGGTCGTCACCACTTCGACACAGCCCGTCGAACATCCACTTACCGTGTCCTTCCCCGCCGTCAACAGGATCTGTCTCATTGCCGTCATCGGCAGGCAGCCCGCGCAGGCACGATGCCCTCCGGCCATCAGTTCCTCGCGCTCGGCCAGTTGCTTGAGACCTGGCATGCTACACTCCTCCCTCGCCCCTCAGTCCGAGGAACCGAATGTTGTCGTCTGGCGTTCCCTCGCGTGCCACCTTCTCGAGTCCGGCGAAGGCCGTCTTGATGTCGTTCATCGACATGTCGCGTCCACCGAGACCGTAGATGTAATTGACGATCCCGATCTCATGGCCCGTCCCGTAGAGGGCAGCCTTGATCTCCTTGTGAACGGGGCCACCCGGTGCGCCGAAGGATATGGACCTGTCGAGCACTCCTATCGCCTTGGCGTTCCCGAGCGCTTCTGCTATCTCGGCCTCTGGGAACGGCCGGAACGAGCGGATCTTCAGGAGTCCCGCCTTCACACCCTGCTCCCTCAACTCATCGACGACCACCTTCGTGGTACCGCATGTCGAACCCAGCGCCACTACCGCGAGCTCGGCGTCCTCGAGCCTGTATGCCTCGAAGAGGTCGTACGACCGTCCGCACAGCTCGCCGTAGGCACGCCCGATCTCTCTGATGACGTCGGGAGCGTGGCGCATCCCCTCAACCTGCTGCCGCTTGTGCTCGAAGTAGTAGTCCTGGAGATCGAGCGGGCCCATCGTCACAGGATCGTCCGTGTTCAGGATCGAGTACTTCGCCTCGTAGGTCCCGATCCAGTCCTTGACCTCCGCGTCCTCCAACCCCTCGAGGATCTCGGCCGTGTGGCTGAGGATGAACCCGTCGAACGTCACCATCACCGGCAAGAGAACGTCCGGGTGCTCAGCTATCCTCAAGGCCTGTATGGTGTTGTCGTACGCTTCCTGCGCGTTCTCGGAGTAGAGCTGTATCCACCCCGTGTCCCTGCATCCCATTGTGTCGCTATGATCACAGTGAATGTTGATGGGCCCCGACAACGCGCGGTTCACCACCGGCATGACGATGGGCAGCCTGTAGGAAGCCGCGATGTAGACTATCTCCCACATCAGCGCCAGTCCGTTCGCCGCCGTGGCCGTCATGGCCCTCGCCCCGGCCGCAGCCGCTCCCACGGCC
>JAUWBY010000354.1 GCA_030609605.1 Candidatus Eiseniibacteriota bacterium | reverse complement strand
GGTGGAACGGGAGTTCGATGATCCGGCGGCCTGCGACATGCGGTGGAGCGTCGCCAGCGGCTATCTGCAGCGCCAGGGCGAACACGAGTCCGCGCTTCCCGACACCGTGGGGACCCACAAGCATCGCCGCGTGGCGTTCACGTTTCTCGAGCACTGCCTTGACACGCGATATCTCGTCAGTCCACAGGTCAAGATCCGGGACACCCTGGACCAGGGCCATCTCGGTAATGTCCACGCACAGCCGGCCAAGGACATCGACCTCCGCTCCAACTCCAGGCTCCGCACGATCGCCGTCGCCTGAAGAACCGGGCGTCGTGATCTCCGCCCCGCCATTCGGAGCTGCAGCTTCGTCAACGGGCTCCCCTGTGCCGTCTCCCGCAGAACCCCGCTCCGGCTCGTCCGCCATCTCATCACCTCCGGTGCTGCTCGCCTGGCTAAACTGCGATGACCTCACTGCCACGGCCCAGATCGTTGTCTGCTGCTTCCATCAGCGCGAGACGCGTCCTCTTCCGCACCTTCGCCTTCTCCCAGTCGTCCCTCAGACGCTTGTAGTCTTCCTCAAAGCTGCTCCGGACGTCTTCAGGAATCATTATCACTATCGCATCAGTAACAGCGAAGACCTGCGGCGCAAGCTTCGAACTCCGGAGTGCTCGTCCTTCGTGGAATCCACCGATGACGGCAAGAAGAAGAAATACGCCCATCCACAGATGCGCCATAATGAGACCGAGCAGACCTCCGACCAGTCGATCCAACCATCCCAGCGAGGCGAGTTTCAGAGCCTTGCCGATCACACGGCCAATGAAAACGATCGCCAGGAAGACCACCAGGAAGATCAGGACGAAACCTGCCAGCTCTGATACTCGCTCGCCGGGCAGGAAGAAGAGCACTTTCTCCGCCACGAAAACGAAGCCTCTCCCGGCGGCGACGATCCCTAGAACAAGGGCCGCCAGTCCGAATAGCGTTCGGACGAATCCGCGCGACAGTCCCGACAGCAACCCAACAACGAGAATCACTCCTATGGCAATGTCAACCACGTTCATGGTTCCCCCTCAGTTGAGGAATCAGGCAGTCTATTCCTCCACACGACACGCTAGTGTAGTGTCCCATGTTTACCTTGACAGTATATTGGGTAGATGGTATCCTTCGTCAGAGCGAGAGGAGGATGCCCATGTCCCGAGGTCCAAATGCAATAGCTGTCACGTTGAGCGACCAGGGCCGTGCAGAACTGGAAGCTATGACGCGGTCTCGTTCGCTGCCGAACTTCCTGGTGCGGCGCGTCCGGGTGGTGCTCCTGGCGGCCGAGGGAAAGACGAACATCGAGATCGGAGCCGCGGTGGGCCTGTCCCGCGCCACCGTGGGAATGTGGCGCCGCCGCTTTGCGACGCGGGGCATCGCAGGGTTGTACGATGAGCAGCGGGCCGGGGGTCCGCGGTCGATCGACGACAAGCGCATCGCCGCTCTCATCCGAAAGACCCTCGAGAGCAAACCCGAGGGGAGAACCCACTGGAGCTGCCGCGCGATTGCGGCCGAGACAGGGCTCTCCAAGTCCACGGTTCAGCGAGTATGGCGAGCGTTTGGGATCCAGCCGCACCGGCAGAAGCACTTCAAGCTTTCCACGGACCCGCTCTTCGTGGAGAAGGTCCGCGACATCGTCGGGCTCTACCTGAACCCGCCGGACAACGCCATGGTGCTGTGTGTGGATGAGAAGACCCAGATCCAGGCGCTGGATCGCACCCAGCCCATGTTGCCCATGGGACTGGGATACGTCGAGGGGATGACGCACGACTACGTGCGGCACGGAACCACGACCCTGTTCGCCGCCCTCGACATTGCCTCGGGTCGTGTGCTGACTCGCTGCGCGCCTCGTCATCGCCATCAGGAGTTCCTGCGCTTTCTCAACGAGATCGATGCCGGTGTCCCGAAGAAGCTCGACGTCCACCTCGTGGTCGACAACTACTCGACACACAAGCATCAGAACGTGCGTCAGTGGCTCGCCGCGCGGCCACGCTTCCATGTGCACTACACCCCGACCTATAGCTCGTGGCTCAACCAGGTCGAGATCTGGTTCAATCTGATCACACAACAGGCCATCCGCCGGGGAACGTTCCACAGCGTGAAAGATCTCGT
>JAUWBY010000038.1 GCA_030609605.1 Candidatus Eiseniibacteriota bacterium | reverse complement strand
GAGGCCCTTCGGGTCGCGCTCGATCAGCTTCTCGATCGGGGCCTGGCAGTAGACCTCAACGAAGTTCCCGATCATCGCGCGGTTCTCGTCGCGGATGGCCGCGTACGGCGAGATGCACGATGCGATGGCGGCAACGCCGTTTCTGGTGAGAAGGTTACAGACGAACCCGACGCGCCGGATATTGATGTCGCGGTCTTCCTGCGAGAACCCGAGTCCCTTCGAGAGGTTGGTGCGGATGACGTCCCCATCCAGAATCTCGACATTGAGGCCGCGCTCCAACAGCTCCAGCTGAAGCTTCTCTGCCAGGGTCGACTTCCCCGATCCCGACATGCCCGTGAACCAGACTGTGAATCCCTTCGCCATGTGTCCTCCTTCGTGCTCCGCATTGCCGGTCTAGTGAGCCTCTACCTAGTCAGTATCTGCCTTGTCTCATGTCTACTCAGGTCTCTTCCGCTCGGCACGCGCCGTACCTACCTCGGACGAGGGCGCCTTCCCCTTGTCCGCGAGCTGCTCCGGCTGGCGCCCCAGGTCTTCACCCGAGAAGAGCGACTCGCCGATCATCTCACCAGGAATCTCAATCCCGAAGTAATCGAGCACGGTCGGTGCTATATCGAAGATCGAGTACGGGCTCTTGTGCGAGACCGACGACGTGAAGTTGATACTCGAGATGAAAATGCCTTCCTGCGCGTGGTTCGCGTCGTCCGGCCCGGTGTCGTTCTCGAATATGTGCGTCGTCCCCATGCCGACGGAGCCCGCCGAGCGCCAGTCGAGGCCGCCCAGGTGAACGATCAGGTCCGGCGGGATGTTGACGATCGCCTCGTAGATCTCTTCGGGCTTGAAGACGATGGTCTCCAGGAGCTCGCCCTTCTCATCAACAGTGTGCCTGAGCTTCTCCGCGAGGATGTCACGCTCCTCGTGGTACTTGTCGGCGGGAATCACACCCTCTGGCTCGCGGCCCTCTACATTCATGAAGATCCTCGAGTAGTATCCCCCCTCGCCCCACGCCTTCGTCTTCGACCAGTCGATCATGTCGGGCGTGAGCTTCGTGGGCTCGGTAGGCTGCTCCTTCAGCGTGAGATAGCCTTCCGCCTGCAGCCACTCGTTGATGCAGAAGCCACCCACCATCGTCTTGGCGCCGTGGTCGGAAACGATCATGACCTCGGTGTCATCATCGATGAGTCCGAGAAGCTCCTCGATCAGTTCATCGAGATAGACGTAGTAGTCGTGGATGGCGTTCTCGTACTTGTTGCCCGGCTCGTAGAGGCGGTGCTCCTTGTCCATGAACCGCCAGAAGCCGTGGTGGATGCGATCGACGCCCATCTCGACCATGATCGCGAAGTCGTAGTCACCGCTACTGTAGAACTCCTTGAACGCCTTGAACCTGCGTCTGGTCATCTCGTAGATCTGCTCGAGAAGCTGGTCCTTGTCGTCCGTGCGGAAGTTCTTGACGTCGATGATGTAGTCGCCGTCCGCGGCCTTGTCCACCTCTGCCCCAAGCTCGGGCGGGTACGTCCACTGGACGCTCTTGTCCGGGGTCAGGAACGAGCAGACCATCGCCCCGTTCAGGGGCTTCGGCGGGTACGTGAGCGGCACCCCCCAGATGAGCGAGGAGAGACGGTTTCTTGAAAGGTGGTTCCAGAGCGTCTTCGCCTTCACGTTGTTGGAATTCACCGTGTAGAGCGCCTCGTAGTCGTGGCTCTTCCGGTTCCGGAACCCGTACATACCGAGCTGGCCGCCGTCCTGAGACGTCATCATCGACATCCAGGCCGGGACCGTGATCGGCGGAATGGTCGAGAAGAGCGGGCGGGATGTGCCCTTCTCCACGATTCCTCTGATGGTCGGGAGATCGTTGAGCCACTCGCCGAACACCAGCTGCGGCGTCATGCAGTCGAGGCCTATGATAAGAAGCTTCTTCTGGCTCATCTGTCTACTCTCCCTTCTGATACGCCTTCTTGAGTACCTCAGCGACCTCTGGACGGGTGAAGGTCGGAGGCGGAAGCTCGCCTTCTTCGAGCATCGCCCGAACCTTCGTGCCGGAGAGGAAGACGTGGTCCTCGTTGCCGTGCGGGCAGGTCTTCTGTGATGCCATGTTACCACATCTCTTGCAGAAGAACGCGTGCTCGAACATCAGAGGCGTGATGTCGAGCGCCGCGGGATCGAACTCATCGAAGATGTACTGCGCGTCGTACGTGCCATAGTAGTCGCCCACGCCGGCGTGGTCGCGGCCGACGATGAAGTGCGTGCAGCCGTAGTTCTTGCGGACGATCGCGTGGAAGATGGCCTCTCTGGGACCTGCGTAGCGCATGGCGGCCGGGAAGACGGTGATGGCCACGCGGTCCTTCGGGTAGTAGTTCTCGAGAAGGACGTTGTAGCAGTCCATGCGCACGTCGGCCGGAATGTCGCCCTTCTTGGTGGCGCCGACGAGCGGATGAATGAGGAGTCCGTCCACGATCTCAAGGGCCGTTTTCTGAAGGTACTCATGCGCTCGATGAATCGGGTTCCTGGTCTGGAAAGCGACGACCGTCGACCAGCCCTTGGCCTTGAAGAGAACGTGTGTTTCCTTTGGATCGAGGCGGTAGTCGTTCAGGATCTCGTGCTTGGGCTTCTCGAAGACCGAGAGTTTGCCGCCAAGATACGTGTCGCCGATCGAGTTCAGATACTGGACGCCCGGGTGAGCCTCATCGTTGGTGAGAAGGATTGTCTTTGCTTCGGCCGTCTTGTCCGGCTGCCACTTCGAGGTCAGATGCAGGACGCCGAGGATCGTGCCGTCGTGCACGAGTGCGACGTCCGTGCCTTCGCTGTAGATGGAAGCGTCTTGGCCCTGCTTCACGGCGAGCGTGATCGGGAGCGTCCACGGGAGACCGTGCGGGAGGTGCATCGTGTCGAGCACGCTCTTGTAGATCTCCTCCGTCATGAATCCGTCGAGCGGACTCATGGCGCCCGTGGCGAGCATCTCGATGTCTGCAAGCTCGCGCTCGTTGAGCTCAAGCTTCGGGAGTGTATCCGCGGTCGCGAGGAGAGCCTGCTTTGCGTCCCCCTCGACCATGAGGTTCACAAGCGTGCCGCCGTGCGGCTTGATCTGGGTCAGCTTCTTCTCGGTCAATGGTGCCTCCCTCTATATAGATAGCATACTGCGTGGCTGTGGCCGCGCTACAGATAGCCGAGATTCTTCAGGCGCTGCTTGATGGCCTCTATCTCTTCCTTCGTAAAATCTCTGTCCAGCTCGTTCGTTGCCCCCGCCCCACTCATGACATCACGAAGCACATAGACGATGAAGTCCGTGACCGAACTGAACCCCGAGCCCTCAATGGACTTCGAGATCCGCTCGTAGAGCGGCCGTGGGATCTTTATGGTGACGCGTGGTTCGGGCATGATCCTACCTCCCCCGCAACGTGCGACTCCTACTAGGGTCTTATTATAGTACGATTGGAGTGCGTGGTCAAGGAGGGAGTCTCGTGATCAAGTCATCTTCGCGCGCCGATTCCTGAAATGCAGGCAGTACTGATGCAACGTGTTGCTCACCCAGTGAATCCCTACGGCGAAAGGCTTCAGCCGGACATCATCCTGACACCAGAGCGTCGTCCCCACATAATCGTACGGTGCCTTCGGAGCGCTCAGCTGCCTCACCAGATCCCATGCTAGAGGATATACAGTATGCTCCCTCTTGACGTTCTTGACGATGACAGTCAGCACACCTTCAGGCTCAAGTCTATCAGCGAGGCCCGTGTAGATCCGGCACAGAAGCTGAACGAACTCATCGTAATCCTGCACGTTGCCCATATCTCGCGGATCGTCGGAGTACACCAGCTTCAGGTTTCTCCTCCTGCGTTCCCGCTGATACTCACTCCCGCGATTCTGCAGCATCGACCAGTACGGCGGACTCGTGATCACGTATGAGAACTGGGTGCCGTTAAGAGAGTGGATCTCATTGAATCTGGCAGCATCTCCCTGGAAGACCTCCGCGTTGCAGGTCAATTCGAACTGCTCGAAGAGCACCGGTGTTTTCTCGCGGGAAATCCTCGCGTTGGCGATATCCACAAACTCAGGCACCAGCTCCACGCCATAACCGTGTCTGCCAGCTCTCAGAGCAGCGATGACCGCGCTTCCTGTCCCGGCCATTGGATCCAGGATCTTCTCTCCTGGCTTGCTGAATCGCTCGATGAACTCCTGAACCAGGGTCTCAGGAAACTTCGCCGGATGTAGAATCTCGTGTTTGGTTCTGGGAGGAGGTTTGGGAAGAGTCCACGATGGAATGTCGTCCAACGACCTGTCAACATGTATGCTAGCAGGAAGGAGATCGCTAGGAGGGCGCATATCGTCGCTCGCCTGCATGATGAGACAGTAAACGACTCCTCCGCCGTCTCGCAAGAGACCGACTTTCTCGTCACGGAGCTTCAGCTTTTCGCGACCGGCCAGCGCAACTGACCACGGGAGAGGGAAACCACCACCGCCTGGTCCCTCCGTTTCGACCAGCAATATGCAGTAGCGATCCTCCTGCAAAAGACTTCGCAGCGCCGAGAAGAGCCTGACAGAGTGGAGAGCCAAGAGGTTGTCTAGGGTCCGCTCGTCATGCACGAGACGACGGAGGTCGATCAGTAGGAAGTCGTAGCGCTCGTCGCTCTTCGCTCTCTCCTCGATGGCATCTGTGAGTGAGCCTATGGATTTGGCTTGACCCACCGTTTCGATGACCCGAGGCGGCAGAGCGACACTGCACTGGTCGGCAAATCCAGCGAGGAGCGTCCGGGATGGAGCTCCGCACTGCCAGATGGATTTCGTGAAGAAACGGATGCACTCATTAACTAGAGCTGCATCGGAGTCGTACCAGAAGAAGCTCTTCTGAAACTTCATCCACTCACGGTATGGAAGGTCGTTCATCCGATTGGGAGGACCCCTGCGAGCAGGTCTCCTCACGTCCGTATCGTTGCGATCGAGATTCGTCATTGCTCGCTCATCCATACGGGGAAGAATCTAGCCGGCAGATCCAAGTTCGTCCATCGGGTGAAGATCAGATGGTGTGACGTACAGGTTGGTCTCGCGCAAACCGCCGCCCCACCCGATGTTTGGATAGACGTAGCAGCAGGCGCCAGTCCCCCGGCCTGTGGTCTTCAGCCAACCTGCATCCAGAGATCCAGAACTCTCGCGCACGCAATCCACGAAGCCCGTTCGCTTGAGCGTCTTTCGGTCATTCTCAGTGATCATGTCCCAAGGCTGGTTCTCAGTAGGATTCACACCGTCATTCGGCCAAACCCACGCGCGGTGTTGCCGGCATTTGTCGATGAACTCAGCCTTCGACAGCCACCCAATGAAGTGTAGCGTATAGTCGTCAGGGAGCACAAGATCACAGAAGTCACCGCGCCGAAGTACCATTGCTTCGCCAGGGGGAGTGTTGACATCCCTCTTGGAGGAGTTGAAAACAGGTTCGTCAAAGTCGTTACTATCCACAGAGATCTCAATGCGGCCGTCGAGGTTCAGCCAGTCGTCACCGCCCACCTGCAGGCAGTTCAGACAAGAAAACGGACCTACGGATACCCGGGTCCGACCTGGCCGCAGTTGAGCAATGCGGCGCCTAAGCTTCCCGTCCCACTCGCCGACGAGTTCCAAGCGCAGGCCCTTTCCATTAAGAAGGCTCCCCTGTTGGTAGTCACACGAAAGTCTGAAGCCCTTGCCGCGCGCCTCCCGCTCCAGACAGAGCTTGCTTGAACTGAGAAATACCATGGCATCGCCGTACGTGAAGGCTGTCGCGGGAAAGCTGGATGCTCCACTGGGTTCTCTCTTGCGGAAATCGACACTGCTGGCGATAGCGAAGCAGTAGACCTCTTTCTCCTGTGATATCTGAGTGTGCGGGATCAGCATGGGGAAGAACTGGTGCCAGGATGGTCCATCATAGTCTGCGTGCTTGACAAGAAGAGAGGGCGAGAAGGGCTCCCGACCGAGATCTGCGTAGTCCGTGTAGTAGTTGAATGTCTTCAGATCGAGCCCCAGTCGTTTGCCGTCGACTAGAACGTGAATGTCAAACAGGTCCTTCGCGCGGTGGCTTTTCCGCTGTGCTTTGGCCTCCAAGTCTAGCTCGGCCAACCGCCTACGCAGTACGTCTTGCGCGACGATTCCCTTAGCTATCTTCAGAGCCCTCCCCTGCTGACCCATCGATGACGTGCTGTACATCATCCGGTTGAAGGTCCATGGCAAGGTGATGGATGCGTACATTGCTCCAGCAATCAGATCTTTCTCAGTCGGCTTCAGTACCCAAATCTGCCCGGGGTCGCTCAGGGGTGACATCGTCGCCTCGCTCTCCACAGACCTCAAAGACATCGCAACATGTGCACGCAGCCTCAGTTGGAATGGGCGGGAAACTGCATCGAGAGATACCCTCAAGAGCCCGGTCAAGTATGGCCGACAACTCGAATAGGGTTTCCTCCTGAACCAGCGCAGGACGGGTCACTAGGCCCCTCTTCTTCGACGATGCAGCGACGTCGATGGCTTCCGCTCCGAGAACGTCAAGACCGCGTAAGCGCATCGCGAGTGCATAGAACTGCAGCTGACGCTCATACCGAGGCCAGAGAGCGTCGTGAATGTTCGCCTTCCAGTCTCGGATCACAAGGCCGCCGTCCCGCTGGCTGTACACACCGTCCACAACCCCACTGACGATACCGTGCTCGAATGACACATCGACGCGCACTTCCGGAGAGAGGCTCTCATCAAAGGCTCCCAGATCCTCCAGTACACGAAGTCTGGACGCCAGATTCCGTCGTATGCGCTGCTCGCCCTCTGCGGACATGTAGGGAATCCTCACGTGTTCTGTCACGTTTTCGTCGAGCTCCTCCTTGGACCAGCTGCCAGCCGCCTCGGCGCGACATCGGATCAGTTCGTGGAGCCCTTGTCCGATGCCAAGCTCGTCTCCGACAGCTGCCTGGATCCCGGCAGTGCGCCGCAGACCGTACTGATAGGGACATTCGACGTATAGCAGAAGATCCGAAAGCCCGACTCTCACGGGTGCAGCGTGATTGTCCGAGACGTCCTCAGCATCGAGCCGAGTGAAGGACTGATCCATGTCAGAGAGCATCACTGGACTGACAACACCCTTTTCGTGCAGATCCCTGATGAAGATAGATCGTGCTTCTGGCGAGCCCACGACAGAATCAAGGAGGATGAGCCGCTCACGCGCCCTCGTCACAGCGACATAGAGGAGTCGACGCTCGTCGTCATGTGTGGTTCCATACCGAGAGGCGATTTCATCTGGAAAACTCGTGCCGTGACCACTGCGGCGAACCGGAAAGCGTCCTCTCACCAACTCGGGGATGATGACCACGGGCCACTCTAGCCCCTTGGATTGGTGGATGGTCGTAACGAGCACGCCCTGACCCCCACCGCGGATGGGCTCGCTTTCTCCGAACCTTCCCCAGTTGCGCAGCAGGGCAAAGTAGATCTCAGAGATCACGCCTTTGGAAGATCTGCGCTGCCTTCCGGGCAAGCGTCGCCGATGCACCTCTTCCACACTCCTCACGATCTGAGTCGCGATGCCCAAGCCCATGGCAAGATCTTGGTCATCCTCGCCTACGCGGATTCCACACGCATCGAAGAACGCATAGAGCAAGGCCCTGATGTTGTACGAGTGGGAATCACACTTCTCTACCTGATCATCGAGCTTGCTGACGGCTAGCCAGTACTGTGTTTCCGTGCACGCGGGAGAAACCCATCTGCTGGCCGCATTCCAGAGCAGCTGCGCACGTTCGTCGAGGTCGCGCTCTTCAATCTCATTGTGCGCCTCTTTCCCGCCAGTCCTCAGCCAATCGAATAGACCCACGAGGAAGCCAGCGACAAACTCCTCACCGCCCGCCAAGACTGGACATCGCACAGGAACTGCCAGATCTCGGAGAGCTTCCACAATAGGCCTCCCGCTGCCCGTCACTGAGCGCAGCAGAACAGCCATACTCTCAAGCGGGACACCAGCAGATGCGAACTGACACACGAGATCCGCGACAGCATCAGCCTCATCACCGACGTCAGCCAAACTGCACCACGCAACCGCGCTGCCTGCGTGGGGAGGACGAATCGGGATCATCTCGCGTTCAGCATCCCTCATCTCAATCCCGCTGGCGATGGCGTTTGCCACATCCACGATCTTGGGTCTGGACCGGTAGTTGTCACGCAGTCGGTGAATTGAGGCGTCACTGAATTCACTGGAGAAACCCAGAATCCTACTGATGTCACTGCCGCGCCAATTATAGATACACTGGAGATCATCTCCGACGGCAACCAACCGTCCATCTTGCGGTAGCATCGCCCTAACCAGCTCGACCTGTGCCGGGTTCACATCCTGGTACTCATCCACATAGAGCCGCTGCAGGCGCTGCAAAGGGCCCCCTTGCACCAGCAACTCTGTCGCCTCACGGATCATCCCACCAAAGGTCAGCAAGCCATTCTCACGGAGCACATCGGTGAAGCACTCAATGCACAGGCGGATGTGCTCCGGCACCTGCTCAATGGCAAGATGCTCGTTGTGGAATAGCTCGAGATCAGCCAGGAAGGGGTCAATTGCCTTGGGGTAGGGACGACCGTAGGCCTTCTCCAGCCCGAGTTCATCGTATAAGCGACTCGCCAATGCATCCACGTGGAGCTCATCAAGGGGTGTGACACCGTAGAATCGCTGCTGCGTCGTCAGCATCTGGAAGCACCAGGAGTGAATCGTCCCCGCAAACAGACCCTCCAGATTCGCATCGGGCACATGCTGCCTGACCAATCGATGGATCCTAGTGAGCAGCTCCTCACCAGCCTTCTCCGTGAACGTGAATGCGATGATCCCAGACGGTGAGACTCCCGATGCGATGTCGTCGGCTACCATGCTGACGAGCACACGGGTCTTTCCGGATCCGGCAGCAGCTAACACGCATGCGTTCGCCGTGTCACGTTCAGCGGGACGGCGCTGCTCGTCCGAAAGCGATGATGCCAACCACGTCTGCATCTCACAGACCTCTCGATGTAGTGCCGGGCCTCCCCTAAGGGGAGACAGAACAACTTGCTACTGAGGGCAACCTTGTGAGACCCGGCATACCAACATTCGTCCGACCTGCCCCCGGTAATTGCACCACTCCTAAGACTGGCGCATCCGCTTGAAGTGAATGGATCCCAAGCACAAGATGTCGCCAAGCAGATGCGGTCAGTGCGACTACACTTGGACACCTTCGAAGATACAGCGTGACCGAAACCGCCCCTGCCACATCGCGCACGATGATGGGTCTCCCGTCATGTCGGGAGCCCGACCCATCCATCGCTGATACGTTCTCAATACCCCTGCCTCCCCGCAACCACGCCGCTCACCCCACCCATCAACTCATCCCCATCCCTCCTCGCAATCAGGTGGATGTGGGCATGCATGATCGTCTGCTCTGCGGACTCCCACAGATGAAGCACGTGCCCCGCTGGGACTCCAGCAGACGCTTCTCGAGATCCGCTCTTTCATCCTTGCTGAGACCGCCCAAGTAGCGTGATGCCATGCATCCTCCTACCAAGGTCATTCAGATGATCGGATAGGACTCACCTGTACATTCCCTTGATCGCACCCCAGCTCTTCTTCTCCACCGCCACGCCCCCACACCCAATGCCGTGTGCACCCATCAACATTTCGCAGTCGCTGTTCTCAGGTGCGCACGGAGACGCAGCATCGATCGTGAGGTCGCCTGAAGGCATCCCGCAGAACAGCGGGTCTTCGGCGATGTTCCCAACGATGCCGGTCTGATCCGGAACGGTCCCTCCGTACCCCCCTCCCGCGTTGCCCCACACGTCACAGCAGGCGAGCGTGGGATTCGAGTCGTCCATCCCGTAGATCCCTTCCCCTGAAGACGAGAACGCGATGATGACCCGGTTCAGCGCAGGCGACGATTCGTTGATGCAGAACAGGCCGCCGCCATTCATACCGGCGGAGTTATCGGCAAACGTACACGAGGTCAGTGGGGGATGCGTCCAGCTCATGAGGACCATTCCCCCGCCGTACTCCACGGCCGTGTTTCGCCAGAACGTGACGTTCGTGAGGCTCCCGTTCGCGTACGTCTTCATGTGAAGACCACCAGCGTGTCGACTCGCTGAGTTCTCGGCGAAGAGGACGTCCGTCAGGACAGGCTTCGCGTAGTAGTAGCAGAACATGCCGCCGCCGTCGCGATCGGCATGATTGAGTTCAAACACGACATCAGTCACATGCGGTGAACAGCGATAGCAGTAGAGACCTCCGCCCTCTGAACCAGCAGTATTCCCTGAGAACGTCACGTCGTTAATCGGACCTGGCGAGTTCGTCAGGTACACCGCCCCACCGTCTGCCTCACAAGTGTTCTCCGTGAACACCGCACCGGACAGCTCTGCAGGCGACCAGTCGGCGTAGATCGCTCCCCCGGAACCGCCCATGTGAGCCGTGTTCCCCTCGAAGACAACGTCAGACAACCAGAGCTCCGACTCGAAGCAGTAGAGAGCTCCACCGTTGTCGTACGCCGAGTTGTCCTCGAACCTGACGTCTGTGATTTGGAGTGAACACGCCTCGCAGTACATCGCGCCGCCAGGAGCATAGCCCGAGAAGCCGTGGCGAATGGTCAGTCCTTCGATCGAGGCGCCTCCGCCGACTCCAACCAGGTAGAATACCCTCGCTAGGTACTCAGCGTCGATGATCACGCTCTCCGCCTCCCCGGTCTCACCGAGGAGCGTCACGCCCGATGACATAGTGAGATCGTGCTCGTAGTAGGTGCCACAGCTGATGAGCACGGTGTCGCCAGCACTGGCTGCGCCGAGCCCAGCCTGAATAGTGGGTTCCTGTGATGGGACGTGAATGGTCGCCGCAGAGATGAGAAGCGGCAGCAGGAGCAGGAGCGTTGCCACGATCAAGGGTCGGGGAAGATGCAAGGGAACCTCCGTCAGGAGTCTCACCTCTCATGCGAACTCGCGCTGGGAACAAGACCGTCGAGACGTTATTGTAGCGTGCAGTGATCTCAGTTTCCACTTCTTTCGCGGGGTTTTGTTGATGGAGGGGAGGTTGGGGTGCGTGCACTGCGGAGCAGGAACCAGCAGACTCGAGGCGCTGACGGAGGGAGGCCAGCCGCAAAGCGGAATACAGGCCGAGTGACGTCGCGCAGGAATGGGAGGCGGTGTACGCCAGTCGTTAGACAGCGGCGTTTGGCGCTAGCTGCTCCTCCACTCCAAGTTGGCGGGGTTGACAGCGTCCATGATTGCCTGAGGTCCGTCAAAGCAGAGGACGCCGTACTGCCCGCCGGGCTCGTGGATCCGCGCAAACCACACCTGATGTATGTGGGGCGCCCGCACTGCTGCGCGCGCCGCGAGATAGGCGGCGTGGATGTCCAGTGCATCAACGAGCACCCAGTCCTGCGACTCGAGGAGGAGCACGGTCGTGGCACCGGAATCCGAATACTTCTGTAGCTGGTCATCCTTGCTGGCCAACGCCGCGCGTACGCACTCGATCGTCTGCGGGCGCAGCTCATCCGGGGTAGCCATCCGCATGATCTGGAACGGCAGACCAATCCCGTCCTTGGGACGAAGAACAGAAACCCCGAACGGAACTCCTGGAACACGATGCTCTTTGAACCCAATAGCGAACGCGGCCACGTTCGCGCGAAGCCACGCTTTCATGCTCTCGGCGATGGCCGCCCAATCTGTTCTAGGCTGAAGAGCTCCATGGTTAAGAATCACCTCGAGGTCTGGCGGCATCTCGTCGGCGAGTTCCTTAGTGATAGGTACGAAGACCTGCTGGAAGCGCGCATCATCGAGCTTCTGCGAAGACATCGTCTGTACGAGCGTGTGTTCGATCGCCAGCAAGGGGACGCCTTCCGATTCAGCGACGGCATCGATATCGCGTGAGCTGCGATTGGACTCATCCGGATGGTCTGTGACTCTGTACTCCGCACCGGTAGCTTCATTGAAGACACGGATGAACTCGGCTATCGTCATTTGCTGCGTCACCTCAGCCTCCGCACCGTTCCCTGTAGTTCCAGCATGAATCGTCGCCGTCTAACAACCGCGCATCAGCTGCGAGCGTTAAGGCTGGCGCGGCAGGTGCAAGCGGCGTAGCCGCGACTGCATCCGACGTGACAGACAAGCTCGTCGGCTGCATGCGCTAGTTAGGGGCCCGCCGATCAGTGCTTGGAGCCCCTTCTCTTTAGCTCCCGGACAACATACTTGTTGTGCAGGGCAACGAACATCGAAACAAGCGGCCACACGTGGTCAAGGCAGGCATGGACCGTCTCGGGGCCTGCAGACCACACGTGTCCTTCGTGGACGACGAGATTGCGCTGCTTCGTACGCTCCAAGTAGAACTCGAAGGTCTCCACGAAGTCGAACTCGGCGTCAGCTGAGATCGCTTGGAGGGCATCCCGCCACGAAGCGTCAACGAGTTCGGGAAACAGACTGTTGCAGCGGTCTCTCGCATACATCGTGTCGCGCAAGGCCTGCTGGATTACCTCCGCAGACTTCCCCATCGCACACATAATCTCGCGAAGGAAGTGTGTCAGGAGAACCTCACCGAGCGTACAGAAGAAGATGATGGCTGCAGCCCTATGGCTATCGCGCAGTCGTGATTCGGCGGGAGGTTCTGCCGTCAGCGTATGGATCTCGTGCGTCAGGTCTATCAGCTCCAGGACGGTATCACTGAAGTACGTCTGCCCGACCGGGCTTGGCAGACCACACACCGGGCATGGGTAGCCTATGCGAGTACGCTCCCTGTCTCGATCTACGATGCCGCAATGCTGACAGATCTGGAATCCCGCCACGATGATCCCAAGATCTCCAGTCTGTATGTCGGCCCAGTCATCCATTGCCACCTCACCGGCGGTGCCCCTAACTACAGTTCGGCAGCGTCCAAGCACACGTCTCCAGCACCCTGCTCGGTGCGGCGCACCGAGGCTGCATCCCACGCCGCCTCTATGATCCGCTATGACCACTACTCCTCGTCCTCAATACCCCTGCCTCGCCGCAACCACACCCCTCACCCCACCCATCGGCTCATCCACATCCCCATCCCTCCTTGGGATCAGGTGGATGTGGGCGTGCATGATCGTCTGGCCCGCGGACTCCCCGCAGTTGACACCGATATTGAAGCCCGTGATGGAATCATCCTCGCGGCAGAGCTTCTCCTTGAGGATACTCAAGAGCTCGTCGGTGTCGCCGTGTTCCTGTGATGTCATCGTGAAGTAGTCGCGTGTGTGGCGTGTCGGGATCAGAAGAATGTGTCCGGGTGTCACTGGGAACGCGTCCTCGATTGCGAAGACGGTACCGTTCTCGGCGATCGTCCTTGCCCGCACCTTCTCAGAGCAGAAGAGGCAGTCGGGATCGTGATCCGGAGGAAGGTCGTTGTGAGGGACACTGTGATCCATCGTCGCCCCCAGGAGTTGTCTCAGCGTCAGCAGACAGATGCCGCAGCGAAACCGGCCACTCTGGCATTGCCCGATATCGAATCCGCCAGAGCACCGTTGCCGACGACCCGGCAGCTTCCGCCACGACCGTCTTTTGATACCTTGTGGATTGGCAGGATAACACACTCTCGCGGGGACACCAAATCGAATCTCAGTCATCGAGGTAGCGCATGGGTACATCGCGACCAATCCAGGCCGACTGCTGAAAACCACCACCGAACCTACGAAGC
>JAUWBY010000156.1 GCA_030609605.1 Candidatus Eiseniibacteriota bacterium | reverse complement strand
TCATCGGCTGGACAAGGACACCACCGGCCTCATCGTCGTTGCCAAGAACGATATCGCGCACAGGGTGATGAGCGAGGCGTTCCAGGCGCGGAAGGTCAAGAAGGTCTATCTGGCGCTCGTGTGGGGCATCTTCCGCGAGTCGGAGGGTGTCGTCGATGAGCCCATCGGGCGGCGGGCGACCGACAGGAAGCGGATGGCGGTCGTCGCGACCGGCCGGCCGGCGGTCACGTCCTGGCGGGTCAGGGAGAAGTTCCCGTTCGCGAGCCTCCTTGAGCTCGGGCTCGAGACGGGACGCACCCACCAGATACGCGTGCACATGAGTCACCTCCGCAGGTCCGTTCTGGGAGATGGCGATTACGGCGGAGTCAAGAGCGTCTTCGGTGACGTACCACCGCACTACAGACGTCAGGCGAAGAGGATCAACGCGCTCGCGTCGCGACAGGCGCTGCACGCGCGGGAGATTCGTTTTCCGCATCCGTCGGGGAAGGGTGAGGTCAGCGTGTCCTCACCGATGCCGCCGGACTTCGCCGCGCTTCTGTCGGTCTTGAGGTATCCGAACGGCGAGACCGGGCGGGTGCTCGGGATCGACCCCGGCGAGGTGAGAGTGGGTGTTGCGGTCAGTGATGAGAGCAGGCTGCTGGCGCGACCACTGGACACACTGACGGGCCTCGATGACCGGGGAGTCGCTGCCGCGATAGCGCAGCTCTGTGATGAGATGGACGTTCGCGTCGTGGTCCTGGGCCATCCGATCAGAATGGACGGCACCACAGGGGCGAGGGCGGTGAGGTCCAGGGAGCTTGCCGTGGCCATCGAAGACGCGACACGCGCCCGCGTCGTTCTTCACGACGAGCGACTGTCCAGCGCTGAGGCCACGCGCATCATGCACGAACGAGGCGAGACGACCCGGAACCGGAAGGGGAGGGTCGACGAGCTGGCGGCATCCGTGATACTCCAAGGCTATCTGGATTCTCTCGGACGGGGGGCGGACAGGTAACATGAAGGGCAAGTTCGTTGAAGCGACACCGCGCGAGCCGCGGGACAGGTCACTGTGGAGCCGCATACGGGCGAAGTGGTTCGTGCGCGACCTCGTCCTGGTGTCGGTGATCGCACTCACCGTGTTCGGTGTGCTGACGCAGGCCTTCTGGTTCTTAGCCGTGCACGAGCTGGACGAGCGCGTACTGGTCAAGATCCCGGAAGGGGCCAGCGTCAGGCGCATCGCCTCAATCCTCGAGGAGATCGGACTCGTCCGCGATCCCGACAAGTTCGTCCTCGCGACTCGGTTCCTGGGACAGACCCAGAGCCTGCAGGCGGGAACCTACGAGTTCGGCCCCGAGTTCTCAGAACTGGAGGTGATCCTCGTCCTGAAGTACGGCGAGGTGGCCGGGAGACATCTGACCGTGCCCGAGGGCTACCGCGCGTCGCAGATCGCGGCGCTCCTCAAGGGCGCGCTCGACATCGACCCCGCCGAGTTCATGGATCTCGTTCACGACCCCGAACTCATGGCGGAGCTGGGAGTGTCCGCTCCGTCACTCGAGGGCTTCCTTCACCCTGACACATACAGGTTCCGGATCGGCACGACGGCGCGTGAAGCCATCGTGCAGATGGTCAGTGAGAGCAGGCGCGTCTTCGACCAGCGCAGAAGGGCACGCGCCGACAGTATCGACATGAGCGTGCTCGAAGTTCTGACGCTGGCGTCCATCGTGGAGTCCGAGGCCATGCTCGACCGGGAGCGTCCCCGGATCGCCGCCGTCTACCACAACCGGCTCGAGCACGGATGGCGGCTGGAGGCCGACCCGACCGTGAGATACGCGATCGGCAAGTACCGCCGGAAGGTGTACTACAGCGACCTGGATGTCGATTCGCCGTACAACACCTACAGAAACACTGGATTGCCCCCGGGCCCCATCTGCAGTCCGGGCGTAGCCTCGATCGACGCCGTCCTGAATCCTCTTACGGGCACCGAGGACTTCTTCTTCGTCTCGAACGGCGACGGGACCCACACATTCACCCGGACCTTCGATGAGCACATAAAGGCGCGAAACAGGGCGGCTCGTGCTCAGGAACGGCCTACAGGCGGGGAGTTTTCGCTTGACAGTCCCGGGGGTGGGTGATAGCGTCCAGCCTCGGGCGGGCATCGGTGGCCGAAACGCGGAAAACGTATCGGCTGCGGGCTTTCTATACCTGTGAGGGACCGTGTCAGGAGTCAGAAATCTGATCGTCATAGCGTGTGGTCTGGTGCTCATCGCGCTCGGCTTTGTGTCTCTGGCCGCCGGGTCGATAACGCTGGCTCCCGTTCTCCTGGTCGCGGGCTACTGCGTGGTCATCCCGATCGGTATCATGGTGGGGGTGAAGAGACACGAACGGCCGTCGCGGAAGACCGGCGAGACACGGGCGAATAGCTCAGCTGGTTAGAGCACCTGCCTTACACGCAGGGGGTCACAGGTTCGAGTCCTGTTTCGCCCACCACAGCTGACAAGACCGACCGGACATAGACTTGAGAATGAGGGCGTTGACGGTTGCGCCAAGGAGGTGAGGAAGACTGTCCAACTGAGAACGTTGTGACGATGAGCGATTTCATGGAATGGATCACGTGTGAGTAACCGGAAGGGAGCAAGACGATGAGGTATGTTCTGATAGCAATCGCCATGGTCGCGTTCTGCGTGCCTGCGTTCGCGCAGGCCGGGAACGAAGGGGCGAAAGTGTTCGTCACCTTCACCACTCCGACTCCGGACAACGCGAGCGTAGTCAGTCGTATCGACCCCGATCCGTACACGGCCTTCACCGCGTATCTGGGGATCACGGACATCGGTGTCGGCATGACCAGTGTCTCGTTCATGATGTCGGTCACGGAGGGCGTCAGCTCGCCGCCCGCCTTCACGAACCTGCTTCCTGGCGACCTGGCCATCGGCAGCTGGAACACAGGCATAACGCTTGCGTCGACCGAGTGCATCAACGCCGACGCGGGCAGGGTGTACATCGACCCGGTGATCTTCGGGACGCTGGATCTGTTCTACCTGGGCGGCGCTGGTGACGTGACGTTCCTCGATCACCCCGAGTACGCTCGTTGGGTAGTGAACTGCGCCGAGCCCGTGGATTATGACCTCTTCTGCGTGTGGACCCACGGCGGGATCGGCAAGGACGCGGAGCCCGGCGACGAAGGCTGTGACGCGAACACGCCGATCGAGTCGCAGACGTGGGGCGCCATCAAGTCGCTGTACAGGTAGGCTATCCATCGAAGGTGGCTCTGCGCTGTATGCGACCGAATTGATTTTGTAGCACGGGTCCGCTCAAGTGAGCGGGCCCGTGGCATGTACCGACCGGAGCGATGCAGGCTGGGTAGTTTGGGCGGCGTAGCTGCCGGGAGGTTCGCCGTGCGGGCTATGCTGGAGCCTCAAGGTCTTGCGCTTGGGCGCACAGTGTGATATAATGGGTGTACCGGATGAGGAATCGGGCCCGCCCCTTGGGTGGGCCCGGTTTGGTCACTGTGGCCGGTCTGTGGGAGTACTTATTGCAACCATGGGCGTGCCAGGCCTGTCCAACAGGATGTGGACGGTGGATCCGGAGGGATCGCCAGGTGGCCAGCCGGGGAGCAATCCGGTAAAACAGCCCTCCTCAGCCTGGATTTCGGGGGCCTGTGAGTCCGGGGGCCGGGAGAAGGCCGCAGGCGGCTCTCCAGAATGTGCTTGCAAAGAAGTCCAAGCTGTGCTAAGATTAGCACTAGTTTCTGAAGTGGTAACTGACATTATCAACCGTGGGCAGGACTATCTCGAAAGGAGGTAGATGACGCCTCGCAGGTCTTTTTGTGGGTCTGTCATTGATGGGCCCTGAAGTGCGTGCAATCCCAGCGCGTTTAGTGGTACGAAGGAGGTAAAGAAATGTCAAGAACACTGGTGGGCGTTCTGGCAGGTTGCCTGGTCTTGGTCATGGCGACCGTCGCTGGAGCTGGTATTCCCGATGCAGATAACTCGTACGTAGCGATGGACAACGGCGGCAAGGGACTGAGCACGTGCCCGGCCGGCGATGGACCCGCGTACCGGTATATCACTGTGACCGCGCTTCGCACCGACCTGACTCCGATCCAGGGGATCTCGTCGGGGAACTTCTTCTTCACGGTCACGGGCGCCGGGAGCGGCAATGTCTCGATCAACGCCGTAGACGCCGAGACGGACGCTGGCGGCGCCATTAGGTTTGAGGCGCAGGGCACAGGTGCCATTATGTACGGTTCCCTGACAGTCGACGTCCAGATCTACACGGTCGTGCTGACCGACAGTGATACGCTGTGGTGCAACACGTTCGACTACAATGACGACGGCACGATAGACCCGCTCGACTTCGTTACGTTCGCCAGCGACTTTGGCGGCACGAACGAGCGCAGCGACTTCGACTGGAACGGAACGATCAATCCGCTCGATTTCGTTACGTTTGCGGGTCACTTCGGTCACTAGCGGCCGAGTTGGATTGCACGGGCGTCGTGATGAGGTTGATGTGCACGCATTGAGGCTTTCGTTCTATTTCCCGACTCAAACTTGAGATAGAGCGTGTGGTCAATGCAAGAAGTAGGAAGGAAGAAGTAGGAAGGATGGCACGTTAGCACCACACTACTGTTTCGGATGACGAGTGTTGGTGAGACATCATGCATCGCATCAGTCGAGAGCAAGGAGTTGCACAGATGAGGACTTTTCTTACGCTGCTTATGATCGCGGCGGTCGCGGTTCCGGCCCTGGCCGGCGGCAACCCCAACGTTAGTGCTTACATTGATTTCAATCCGCCGGACAAGGTGCACGCGTACGTGCCGGCTCCGTACGAGACCTTCGACGCCTACATCTGCTTCGGCGATCTGGACCAGGGTCTTACGTCGGCATCGTTTGCGATTCAGGACCCGGGGGTTAGTTGTCCGGGCGTCTTCGCCCCGCCGAGCTTCACGAACATCCTTCCTGGCGGTCTGGCGATCGGCGACATCTTCACGGGTATCACGGTATCGTCGACCGGCTGCGAAGCGCCGCCGGACGTTTGCGTCGGTTACCTGACGCTGTTCTACATTGGTGGTGAGTGCTGCATCGAGATTCTGGACCACCCGGACTATCCTCGTTGGATCACGGACTGCAACGAGCCGGTGGACTATGACTTCTACTGCGTGCTGTCGCACGGCAGTGTCGGTGGCGCTCCTTGCCCCGACGGTGACTGCGAGATCAACCCGGTGGAGGACGCGACCTGGGGCGGCATCAAGGCCCTGTACAGGTAGTCCAGAGCGACGGGTTTGTAGCGAGGAAGCAAGGGCGGCGGAGCAAGGTGCTCCGCCGCCGCTTTCTCTTGAGGCTCCGTTGAGGCTCCGTGGCCTTGCTTTTGTTCTGCTGTGGTCCAATGAGGCGTGTTTAAGCAACGAGATTCTGTCCTCCTAACTGCAACGAGATAATGTCCCCTACGGCAGGGGTGCTGGTTTGGAGGCGAGGTAGATCTGGAGGATCTGCTTCGCGCCCTTTGGATCGCCCTTGGCTCTGCGTTTCCATGAGCGGAGGGGCTCTGTGAGCTCCGTGGCCGGATGTGTGGCGATCCTGGCATCGCGGTACCAGACAGTCCAGGCTCCGTCGAGGTGCTGCCTGACAAGGACCTTGGCTTTGGCGAAGCTGCGTCGGCCCTTTCCGGGCGGTATGTCGATGATGAGACCTCCGAGTCGGACGCAG
>JAUWBY010000069.1 GCA_030609605.1 Candidatus Eiseniibacteriota bacterium | reverse complement strand
GATGGGCGCCCGCGATGTGATCCGGATGATTTGGACATGCTCTATCGCGCGTACGGAGGAGACCCAGAAATGGAGCTCCTCGTCGCTCAGAAAGAGCGGCTCGCCACCGGTAATGATCACGTCGCGTATGGAGTCATCGTTTCGGATGTAATCGAGTGCCACATCGGCGTCTTTCTGGCTCAGGTGCTGGACCTTGCGCCCTTTTCTGAAGCAGAAGCGGCAGTGAGATGGACAGCCAAGGGTAGGCATGAGCAAGAGCTTGCCGGGATACCTGTGGACGATCCCCGGGCAGGGCTGAAATCTTGCCTCGTCGGCATGGACATCATCCCTGTGTTCGCCCGTTCGCCGCACCAGTTCATCCATTGTCGGCACTACAACCTTGCGGAGTGGATCATCCGGATCATTCGGATCCAGGAGATCCAGGTAATGTCTTGATATCTTGACCGGGTATTCGGTCCTGAGGCTCTCGATGGCAGTCTTCTCGCCGTCGGATAGCTTGATGATCCGCTCGAGTTCAGCCTCGGTGGTTACTACCCTTTCGTACTCTCGCTCCCATTCATCCCTGTGTTTCATACATCCTCCCTCGAGGTATGTGAAGCCGGAGGGTGTCCCCAACTTCCCAAAAACATACCGCGACGCTCGCCCGGTTCCTTGTCCGAACGTGCACCGCGGTAGCCGACCGCATAGTCATCAAAAACAGATTAGGTACAGATGCTCTATCTGTCTAGTCCTAAGTTGGGAGGGTTGGCAAGATGGCTGGAGGCTCGCTACTTCTTGAGGGAATATGATACCCCTCCACTCCCCCAATCGCTTTCCGGTACGTCGCGGATTATGACCGTAACAACCTCCGCGGGAGCGCCGGACGTACGGACGATCGCATCGGTCACCTCAGATATCATGCGCTTCTTCGTTTCGGCGTCCCGCCCTTCGATCAACGAGATCTCAACCAGCGGCATTCCCGCCTCCTCTCACGTCTGGATGGCTTCTCTCATAAGTTCCAGCCCGCGCTCCATCTTCGCTGCTCCTTCTGAGCTCAGCACCACAAGCGGGGACCTCAGCTCAGGGCTGTCGATGAGACCGAGTCTGTGCATGGCGTACTTCACGGGACCGGGGTTGGATTCGACAAAGAGCGCCTTCGCGATCGGTCTCAGGCGGTGATGCAGCTCGGCGGCGCGCTTCGGACTGGCGGGCCATGCGTTCACCATCTCAAGCACCAGGCGTGGAACGACATTGGCAGCGACCGACACGACGCCGGTCGCTCCGACAGCCATCATGGGAAGCGTCTGCGGATCGTCCCCGGACAACACAGTGATGTCACAGAGTTCCACGATCTCGCTCACCTGGTCCACCGACCCGGCGGCTTCCTTTATCGCAACGATGTTGCTCACCTCGAAAAGTCTGGCGACTGTTTCGGGCAGCATGTTCGTTCCGGTTCGTCCCGGCACGTTGTAGAGCACAATCGGGATGTCGACGGATTCTGCGACGGTGCTGTAGTGCCGGTACTGTCCCTCCGGAGTGGGTTTGTTGTAGTAGGGCGTGATGATGAGAGCTCCATGAGCCCCTGCCGCCCGTGCAGCTGCAGTCAGCCTGATGGTCTCCGTGGTCGAATTCGATCCGGTGCCCGGTATGACATGCATCGAATCACCGACCTCCTCGAGACAGATGTCTATGAGACGGAGACGCTCGCTATCGTTCAGCGTTGCGGCTTCTCCGGTACATCCCGCGGGTACGATCCCATCGGTGCCTGCGTCCCTGTGCAGACGCAGGATCCGTCTGAGTGACAGCTCGTCAAGCGAACCGTCCTTCATGGGCGTGACGATTGCCACCAGCGATCCAGAGAACATTGCTAATCCTCCGAGAGTTGGAGCTTGCCCCAGTAGATGATACGCGCGTCGCCGGAGAGCGACACATCGCAGAAGCCATGCTCGCTCATGTAGAAGCGGATGGTGAGAGGTTCCCCTCCCTGGGTCATCACAACCGCAGGCGACGTGGCCTTGTTGAGCGCCGCCATCATAAGCGCTGTGGCGACAGCTCCGGTCCCGCAGGCGAGCGTCTCATCCTCGACACCACGCTCGTAAGTGCGCAGTCTCAGCGTGTCGTCGGGCTTCAATGTGACGAAGTCCACATTTGTCCCTTCGGGGGCGAATGTGGAGTGGTACCTGACGAAGCGTCCCCGTTCAAAAACAGGATAGGTCTCCACATCCGGGACCTCGATCACGGCGTGCGGCACTCCCGTATTGACTCTGTACAGTGTCAGAGTCTCGCCGTCGAGGAGGAGCGTCGTGTCCATGATGATCGCGCGTGGGTCGGGCAGCATCAGTGTGACGCTGCCGTCCTCGTGAACCTCGGCGCTATGAAGTCCTGCGCTGCTCTCGAACTGCATCTTTCGCCCGGTGATTCCGAGTTCGCTCGCGAATCGCGCGACGCAGCGGCCGCCGTTGCCGCACATGTCTGCTTCGCTGCCATCTGCATTGAAGTATCTCATCCGGAATCCGTGGTCCCGGCTTTCGCCGAGCAGAATCAGGCCATCCGCCCCGATCGACATCCTCCTCCGGCAGAGCTGCTTTGTAAGCTCTCTGACATCACGGCCAATTGCCCGTCTCCGGTTATCGATGACGATGAAGTCGTTGCCTGCCCCGCTCATTTTCGCGAACTCAAGCTCCACGTGTTCCCCCTGCTCTATTCTCCGGTTGCATCGTGAGGATGTTCTTCATCTGTGAGAGGAAGCTCCAGGGGGAGGTCCAAGTCTCCGACGCTGTCACCCGAGGCGCTGACGAGCGCTCCTGACTCGAAGATGCCCCCGGTCTCTTCGCCCGGCACATAGAGTCCATCAAGGTCTGTGTCGATGAAGGCCAGCATCGAATACGGTTCTTCGCTAGGCTTGACGTGGGCGATAAGGAATGCGCCACCGTCGCTCGTGAGAGCCTCATATTCGCAACGTGAATAGGCTCCGGATGAATCCGGTTGCGGGATGTCCCGGCAGGCCCAGACCGTGACGCCGGAGACTCCCTCTCCCGTAAGAATCACACGTCCTCCTATCCAGGCATCGTCGATGGCTTCGCCTGTCGAGAAAGCGAACTCGAACGGCACGCCCATGGCCACGCCGTGGAAGTCGGTTGCGCTCTCAGTGACCCGCACGATGTACGTAGTAACGTCGGAGAAGCCGGTGGCCGGGCGCGCCTCGAGTGCGGTCCCATGCCAACGGAGATTCCTGAACTCGATGTCCGGTGTCACAGAGAATGCCTTCTCGACGGAGCGTCGGTCCATCTCCTCGCTGAAGCGTATCTCGATCGCAGCTGAGGGTTCCACCAGGAGCGCGCCCGCTAGGGGCTGTGAAGAGATGACCTCCGGCGGCGTCGTGTCAGGAGGTCCACCCGGGGGAAGATCGGACCTCGCGCATCCCCAGATCGTGGCGCCTGCGATGATGGCGACAGTCACCTGTGCGAATTGACCACACCGAATCTTCATCTGCCTGCTCTCCCGTGAGGTCGATCATGAGTTCTGGTCGACCATGAGCATCTTCCGTCTGCCTATTTCCCCATAAGGTCGACCATGATCGCCTTCTGTGCGTGCAGTCTGTTCTCAGCCTGGTCGAACACTACGGAGTGGGATCCGTCCATTACCTCGTCGGTGATCTCGTCGCCCCTGTGGGCCGGTAGACAATGAAGTACGATGACATCGTCTTTCGCGTGGCCTACCAGGTCGGCGTTCACCTGATACGGTTGGAACCGGCGTCGCCGCTCAGCCGTATCATCCTCCTGTCCCATGCTCGTCCAGACATCGGTGTAGATGACGTCGGCTCCGGTGACGGCCTCAACCGGATCGGTTATGAGCTTGATGTTGGCGCCCTTGGCGCGGGCGGCCTCAAGCAGCGTCTCGTTTGGCGCATATCCGGAAGGCCCGCCGATCCTGAGTCCGAAAGGCATGTTTCCGGCCGCATTCACCCAGGAGTTGGCGACGTTGTTGCCGTCTCCGATGAAGGCGATCACGCTGTTGTCCATGCTCTTGCCGTGCTCGATGCACGTCAGTATGTCGCCCATGATCTGGCAGGGGTGGTTCAGATCAGTCAGCCCGTTGATCACCGGGATGTCGGCAGCCGCCGCCAGTTCAGTGCAATTGGAGTGTGCGAAGGTGCGGATCATGATTCCGTGCACGTACCGTGAGAGAACCTTTCCGATGTCGTGGGTTGATTCCCTCTGCCCCATCTTGATCTCTGCATCTGTAACGTACATCGGGTGCGCTCCCAACTCCACCACTCCCACTTCGAAGCTCACCCTTGTTCTGAGAGATGGTTTGTGGAATATGAGAGCGACCGTCTTCCCCGAGAGATCGTTTCTTTGACCGCTCTCTCTCTTGAGTTCCGCCGCAAGACCCAAGAGTTCATCCATCTTGCCGCGATCGATATCCGCTATCGAAATGAAATCCTGCATTCTATCCTCCGTCCGATTCTGTGTGTCGCACGTGTTCGTTGGACCGCAGCGTCCGTGAGGCAGTACATAGAACGTTACGAGTCACCTCCATCCTCCGCATGGTCTTCCATATTGTACTCGGTGCCGGTGACAAGGTCACGAACATCAAGCTCTCGGGTGTGCTTTGCGGTAGACCTCTTTCAGTCGCTCCGTTGTCACGTGAGTATATATCTGGGTACTGGACAGGCTTGCGTGTCCAAGGAGCTCCTGCACCGCTCGGAGGTCCGCACCGGCATTCAGCATATGCGTCGCGAACGTATGGCGGAGTACGTGGGGGCTCAAGCGGCGTATCTCCGACACCTCCGCCAGCCTCCTCTTCACCAGTCGTTGCACCGTCCGCGCGCTCACAGCCCTACCTTTCCTTCCTTCAAAGAGAGGGTCTCGAAAAGCCCGCGGCTTTCCTTCCCTCGACGCCAGGTACTCGCGGATGGCGTTACCAGCTGCCCGTCCGATCGGGACGATGCGTTCCTTTCGCCCCTTTCCCATTACTCGCAGCGTGGCGCCGTGGTGGTCGACGTCGCCTGCCCTCAGCGCTACCAGTTCGGAGAGGCGTATGCCGGTTCCATAGAGCGTTTCGAGAACCGCCCTGTCTCTCAACTCAGTGATGCTGGGTTCGGGGGGAACGATGAAGAGGAGGCTCATCTCGCGCTCGCTTAGGAATACAGGGAGCCTCTTCATCACCTTGGGAGCGGAGATACCTGCGGTTGGGTCGGCCGATAGATACTCTCGGGAGGTCAGAAACCGCGTGAACGCTCGCACGGACGCCAGTTTGCGGCGAACGGAACGCCTGGCGAATCGGGAAGCCGTCATGAACGACACAAACCGTCTCACCACGCGGGGTTTCAGATCTTCCGTGGTCGGTTCGTCATTGTGGGTTATCTCCGCGAGGAACTCCAGAAATTGGACGACGTCGCGATGGTACGCAGCGATCGTATGCTTGGAAAGGTTGCGCTGTTCGAGCGATGTCAGAAAATCAGCCAGAAGGAGCTCAAGACGTCTGGCCTTCCGGCAGCGCTTCCGGCCTGTGGCGACCTTCGTCTCAGCTCGGTTCATCCCCGACGCCCTCCGAGCCGGGCAGCATGCGCTCCCCGCACTCCAGACACAGGAGTTCCTTGTCTCCGCCCTTCGGCTTCTTCTCAACCATGAAGCTGGTCTGGCAGGAGGGGCAGGTCACGGGTACCGGCTTGTCCCATATGGCGTACGAGCACTGGGGGTACATGCTGCACCCATAGAAGACGCGTCCCCTTTTCGTACGACGCTGCACCAAGAGACCGGGGCAATCATCCTGAGGGCAGGAGACGCCGGTTGGAAGAGGCATCGTGTTCTTGCACTCGGGGTATTTCGAACATCCAAGGAATTCACCAAAGCGTCCGTGCTTCACAACCATCGGCGCCTTGCACTGGTCGCACCTTATGTCGAACTCGGGAGGTTCCTCCCCCTTCAGCGGTGAGGTGAACTTGCACTTCGGGTAGGTGGAACAAGCCAGAAAACGGCCGTTGCGCCCCCATTTCTCTACCATTACAGAGCCGCACTTCTCGCAGTGCTCGTTCGTCTCCTTGATGAGCGATTGTTTGAGATCCGCTGTCTGTCCTTCAACCTTGTCGAGTTGAGAGCGGAAGGGGCGGTAGAAATCGCCTACGACCTTGATCCAGGTGTCTTCGCCCGTTTCAATCCGATCCAGCTCATCCTCCATTCCGGCGGTGAACTCGACGTTGAAGATGTTCGGAAAGGCCTTCCCAAGAAGACCCCACACAGTTCGTCCAAGCTCGGTGGGCTTGAACTGACGCTTCTCGACCGCAACGTACTTGCGCCGCTTCAGGGTATCGATGATCGCCGCGTACGTGCTTGGTCTGCCTATCCCATTGGATTCGAGTTCCTTGATGAGCGACGCTTCCGAGTAGCGCGGTGGGGGCTTCGTGAAGTGCTGATTCGGCGTCATCGCCATGAGCGAAAGCTCCTCCCCCTCCTTGAGCTGCGGAAGCTCCCTGACGTCCTTTCGGATCAGGGGATAGGCCGCCGTCCAGCCCGCGAAGCGCACGACCGATCCAGTGGCGCGGAACACGTGTCCCTTGGACTCGATGTCGACGGTCGTGTTCTCGTAGATCGCCTCCGCCATCTGTGTGGCCACGAACCGCTGCCAGATCAATTTGTAGAGTCGGAGCTGGTCCACGGACAGGTGCGCATGGAGCGAGTCCGGGGTGAATTCTACAGAGGTCGGCCGAATGGCCTCGTGCGCATCCTGCGCTTTCTTGTGTGCCTTGAATCGTCGTTCCTTGTCCGAAAGGTAGTTCTTTCCGAACGATGCCGAGATATGGTCGCGGGCGTCCGATATGGCTTCATCCGCCATCCTGGTCGAGTCGGTTCGCATGTAGGTGATGAGGCCGACGTTCTCGCCATTGTCTGAGATGGGCAGCCCCTCATAGAGCTGCTGCGCCAGCATCATCGTCTTCTTCGATGAGAACCTGAGCCTGTTTGCCGCCTCACGCTGAAGAGTACTCGTAATAAAGGGCGGAAGCGGTTTGACCTTGCGCACGCGCTTCTTGAGGGACGAGACTGCGAAGTCCCTTCCCTCAAGCGTCGCAACTATGGCGCCTGCCCGCTCGCCGTCGCTGATCTCTACTTTCTTGCCGTCTATGCGTTCGAGCCGAGCCTCTATCTCAACGCCAGCCGTGTTTGCGAAGACCGCGTCGACCGTCCAGAACTCGATCGGATCAAACGCCTCTATCTCCGTCTCGCGCTCACAGATGAGTCTCAGGGCAACCGACTGGACGCGTCCGGCGGAGAGCCCATAGTAGATGGTCCTCCAGAGAACCGGACTCACTTCGTATCCTACCAGGCGGTCCATCACGCGGCGCGCCTGCTGCGCGTCCACCTTGTTCATATCGATGGCGCCGGGCTGTTTGATTGCGGTCAGAATCGCGGACTTCGTTATCTCGTTGAAAACAACGCGTCTCGTCTTTCCCTCCGGCAGCTTGAGATATTGGGCGATGTGCCAGGCGATCGCCTCTCCCTCCCGGTCGAAATCCGAGGCCAGGTAGACCATGTCGGCGTTCTTCGCTGCATCTTTGAGCTCCTTGAGCACCTTCGCCTTGCCGCGAATCGTGACGTAGGTTGGAGCAAACCCGTTCTCGACGTCGATGCCGATCTTCTTCTTTGGCAGGTCACGAACGTGTCCTACGGACGCCTTGACGGAGTACCCTCTGCCGAGGATCTTGCTTATCGTCTTAGCCTTAGCCTTCGACTCGACTATTACGAGAGACTTTCCCATCTTCTCCCCTGCCTGCAATCCGTTGGCCTACGCTCTGATCCCGTTGTCCCGCCTGAACAGCTCTGGATCTAGTCGTTACGCCCGCAGCACTTCTTGTACTTCTTGCCGCTCCCACAAGGGCACGGGGAGTTGCGTCCGACCTTCTGCTCCACGTGCACCGGCAGCTTTTGCGGGGCTTCACTGCCGTCAGCCGCCTTCTTTCTTCTGCTCACAGCCGGCGTGAGACCCGAACCTCCCGACGAACGAGCCGGCGCCCCGAATGCCGGTACCGGCGTCGCGGACATGGATGCACGAGCGGCGGTCTGTGATGCGCTCGGTGCGTCTGCGTGGCTTGTCTTCTCGACTCGGACTCGCTCAACAGGCTCAGGCGGTCTCTGGATCTGTGCGCGGAACAGGAGCTGGACCGATTCCTCCTGGATGGTCTCCACCATGCTCATGAACAGATCAAACGCCTCTCGCTTGTATTCCAGGAGGGGTTCCCTCTGGCCGTAGGCACGAAGGCCTATGCCTTCCCTGAGACGGTCAAGCTCGTACAGATGGTCCCGCCAGCCACGGTCAAGAACCTGCAGGAAGACCAATCGCTCGAGGCGCCGCATGACATCTGAGCCCAGCTGCTCCTCACGCTTCTCGTAGGCCATGCGCGTCGCGCGATTGAGGTTCTCCGTGAGCCCGTCGCGCGTCAAGCCGGTGACATCAACGTCGGAGAAATCCACGGCGACCATGAATATGCGGAGCAGGTCATCGCGAAGTCCCACGAGATCCCACTTCTCCTGAATATCGCCGGTGTCGATGTGCCGGTCCAGCATCCGGCCGACAATGTCCTCGAACACTTCCCCGATTTCCTCCCGGAGATCTCCGCCCTCAAGGATGTTGAGGCGCTGCGCGTAGATGACCTCGCGCTGCTGGTTCATGACGTCATCGTATTCGAGGAGGTGCTTTCTGATGTCGAAGTTGTGTCCCTCTACCCGTACCTGTGCGCGCTCAATGGCCCGCGTCACCATGGGGTGCTGGATGACTTCACCCTCGGGAACGCCGAGTGTCGTCATCACCTTGGAGATGCGCTCGGGCGCGAAGAGCCTCATCAGGTCGTCCTCAAGTGATATGAAGAACTCGGATCCACCGGGGTTTCCCTGACGGCCACTTCGGCCTCTGAGCTGGCGGTCGATGCGTCTCGACTCGTGGCGCTCGGTGCCGACGATCCGGAGACCGCAAGGGATGTCGGCCAGGCATTCGGCTGTCATGTCGTGGTCGTTCTCACAGTCTGCGCAGTTCTTGTCGACGCACTTGAGACAGCAGCGGTCGCACTTCAGCACTCCAGGTCCCAGCTTGATGTCGGTACCGCGACCCGCCATATTCGTCGCTATCGTCACCGCGCCCAGTGTGCCTGCTTGACGCACGATCTCAGCCTCGCTCTGGTGATGCTTGGCGTTGAGGACACTGTGCGGGATCTTCCGCGTTTTCAAGAGGCGGGAGATAATCTCGGAAACCTCGACCGTGACGGTCCCGACGAGGATCGGCTGCTTGCGCGCATGGAGCCTGATGATCTCCTCGATCACCGCGGCGAACTTCTCTCGTCTCGTTTTGTAGATGCGATCGTCGTAGTCGGCGCGTCTGATAGGTTCGTTCGTGGGCATGACCTGAACGCTGAGGTCGTAGATCTGCTTGAACTCGCCCTCCTCGGTCTCGGCGGTACCTGTCATCCCGGAGAGTCTCTCATACATGCGGAAGTAGTTCTGGAGTGTGATCGTGGCGAGCGTCTGGGTCTCCCGCTCGATCGTGACACCTTCTTTGGCCTCCACCGCCTGGTGGAGACCGTCGGACCAGCGGCGTCCAGGCATGAGGCGTCCCGTGAAGCCGTCCACGATCATGACCTTTCCCTCCTGGACGACGTAGTCAACGTTTTTCTCGAAGAGCACGTAT
>JAUWBY010000067.1 GCA_030609605.1 Candidatus Eiseniibacteriota bacterium | reverse complement strand
GATCCTCCGGGTCCGAGAAGCACCCCAGCGTCTGCCTGAGCTCAACGATGGCTCTCGCGCGGACTGGGCCTATGCCGGGAAGCTCAATGAGCTCAGTCTCGCCGGCGGTGTTCAGATCCAGGGGCCAGACCGGAGACAGGCTCTCAGCGACCTCTTCCTCGACTGTTGTCGTAGCCGGCAGAAGCCCTTCGACGCGCGATGGGTCAACTCGCCCGACCGCGAGCACCATGACGCCAACCAGAACGGCCAGCACCAGAAACACGACGACTGCGCGCTCATCGCGCGTGAAAATGCCCTTCACCCCATCACCTCCACCCAATCTATTGAATCTAACGAATTGCAAAACGCAATGCAAACTATTCCTCGCGGCCGCCCAGCGGGCCGACCACTCGGGAACAAGAACGCTTCGTACCGGCGGCAGGGTGAAAGGGGCCTTATGTGGATGGGGTGACGGCAGGGAACCGCCGCTCTGTGAAAGCAGCCGGTGGCAGAGGGGGCGAAACCGACAGAGTCGATCAGTTCCAGAAATCCCAGGAGAACCCGACGGTGAGACTCCGGCCGGCCACATCGCGCCCCGGCCAGCGCGGGCGGTCCGTCTCAAACGGATTGTCCATGTGGATATAGATGTGCGCGGGTCCCACGTCTCCGGTCACGCTCGCTCGAGTGTAGAGCGCGCGGTCGTCTGCTGCATCTCCCCAGAGCTCTCCGGCATCCGGAGCCTCGTACATCGCAGCGATCCCCAGTCGCGCGCGCAGCGTCTCCTTGAAGAGGAGTCGCACCAACCACGCCTCTGCATCAACCCGGACCGGGGGGACCGGAACCAGACTGTGAGCACCTCCGACCTCTGTGAGATCCACGCGCAGCCTCGCACCACCCCTCAGGCTGTCATTGAGGACCGCCCACAGCGAGAGCGCTCCCACTGTCTCGGTGCTGCAGTTGACGGGAAGGAGAACACCGTCGTCGCCCGCGAGAAGCGCGATCCGTGAATCCACTCTGGACAGCCCACCGGCGACACCTCCCGAGACGGCATGTCTGCGGCCCGACCAGCCGCAGCTGAGCGTAGCAACCGTTTCAGGATCGAGCGCGTGGTTTCCTTCCAGGGACACGCCGGCTGCACCAGTATCAGGAATCGGCAACTCGACAAGCGCAAGCTCAAGCACCGTGGGCTGTCGTCCACCAAGATTCGCTCCCAGCCAGACGCCACTCGCTCCAGGACCACGCGTCAGAAGAAGAACCGCATGCGGGATGAGCGCCTCACGTTCGCGACTTGCTCCGGCGGACGAATAGAGCTTCCAGGTCGAGCCGTACTCCAGCGTGCGATCGACGCCCGCGGCCATCGTGACAGCATTCTGCGGCTCCCGAAGCAGCGATCCGCGCGCGCGGTGGCTCGCGGCGTGAATGCGCACGGCGTCGAACGGACCGGCAGCGAAGGAGAGCGCCATGCCGGTCGTCGTGCCGTCGATACAGCTACAGCTGGTGCCCGATCGCTCTGAATTGAGCCAACTCGCTGTGTGAAAGAGCTGAACGCGAGTCCTCCCGTCTGTCGCGATCAGATCGACGTCACTTCTGATGAGGCGATTGGCCACCGATGCGACGTCCGGCGATTCGAATGGAAGATCCCGTTGGACGTCCATTCTCATCCCTTGAGCGTCGACCCTCCACGCTCCAGGGAGAGAGATCGTGGTCCTCCCGCCCATGATTTCGCTGTCGTACGATCCGCCCGGCACCGGGCCCCGTCCCTCTCTCGCCTCCATGAAGCCCTGGAAACCCACATCTCCACTCAAGAGTCGTCGCCCGAACTCGAATGACCGCGCGCGCGCGCTCAGTCCCCCGCTCATCATCCCCACCCTGGCAAACGGTGCCGCCGCAGGCTTCCGCCCTGGATGAACGCTCACGAAGGGCCCCCCGGCACCGCCCCCTCCCAAGCCCGCCGGCCCAAAGGGCGCTACGTTGACTCGCTCCGCTGTTGTGAACGGCCATATTGAGAGATCCGGGCCACTCGGAACCAGCACTACACCATCCGAGATCCCACATACCTCCAGGAGGTCGAGTCCCCCAAGAACGCGATCGTGCGTGTCTCGACCACCCAGGAACACCGTGGTCATCGAGGGAGGAAGGGCGCCGCAGGCAAGCGATAGACGGTGACCTCGCCAACCGGACGACTCCACCCGCACTCCCGGAATTCCTGCAAGCAGAGCCGCAGCATTTTCTGTCCCTGTGGGAGCCGGACTCTGAACGGCAACGATAGAAAGCGGATGTCCGATGCGCTCGACCAGCAGCGTGTCGGGGCTGTCGTGCTCATGCCGCGCGAGATGGACCAAGGTACTGTCCGGGGCGAATGGCTCCGGCTTCGGGATGTCATCCGGTTCCTGCGCAGCAACGAGAACGGCGCTCGCCACGACAACCAGAACAGCAACAAGGTTGCGAACCGTTATCATCAACCCCTCGCAGAAAGACATTTCAGTTACGTCGATCGTGAATCCACACATCGTCCGGCCGTGGCAATGGCTCGAGGCGCGATCACGGGCACAAGCACAGCGAAGACGAGTGTGTTTGACACCATGTGTACAGTCGAGAAGAAGGCATTGGCAACGAGCGCTGCCTTGAACCCCGTGCCGACGTCCAAGCTGGCCACGGCCAGACCGGCGATGACGCCGACCTGGTAAATGCCCGTCAACACGAAGCCGGTCACGGCCGCGAAGACCACTTCGCGAAGCCCCCCCCCTCTCCGCCACACCCCTCTCAGGGAACCACCGACGAAGCCGACGAACCCCGTCGCAAGGACCTGCGCGACGAACATGGGTGGGATGCCCAGACCGGAACCGATGGGGTTCGCCCCGGAGTAGATCCCCATGGCGATCATCCCTAGACAAGCTCCGCGCGAGCGGCCCAGCACGGCTCCAGACACGAACACAGTGAAAGAAATGAGTTCGATGTTCGGGACGTGCGCGAGCAGCATACCGAGCGCGACAGCCAGCGCCGTCAGGATCGCCATCAGCACGAGGTCGCGAGCGCCCTCGCCCCCGGTCCC
Source organism: Candidatus Eiseniibacteriota bacterium (assembly GCA_030609605.1). Taxonomy (GTDB): domain Bacteria; phylum Joyebacterota; class Joyebacteria; order Joyebacterales; family Joyebacteraceae; genus Joyebacterum. Next base: position 6,734 of record JAUWBY010000067.1, on the reverse strand, counting down.
GGTCCCGGTCCTCTCCCGGTCCACCATCGTTGCCTCCACACGGTGGCGATGAGAGTCATCGACACGCCCGCCACACCGGCAGCCGTCAGTCGATCGCCGTCCTCTCGCGCTCAAGCTGGTCGGGCGTAACGTCATCAAGCTGGGTGTCGTCAAAGCCTCTCTCACCGATCGGCTTGATGTACTGAGATATCTCGGCCTTGTCCGCCGGAGTCAAACGTCTCCAGTTGCGCTGGACTTCATCGATGAGGGGCGTTCCGCACTTGCCTGGAACTTCACTCCTGTATTCGGGCGGCAGACTCAATGGCTCGTACATCGCGTACACCTTGTACAGAAGGCCTGTCGAGTAGCCGATTTCGCCTTCTGCGACCGCGAGCGAGATAAGGGAGTACGTGTCGAACTCGGCGAGTTCGCCCGACGGACCATCTCCTGCCATCAGGACGCCGGGCGGGTTCTCGGCAACAGTCGATGGCGCACACCCCGTCATGATGACAGCGCAGACGGCGAACACCGGCAAGAAGAACAATCGCATGATACCTCCGCTCATACAACGGGCGTGCTACGACACCTTCTCGAGCACCGTAGCCATCGCGTCTCCGGCAAGGCGGTCGGCCCTTTCCGTCATCTCATCCAGAGCGACCCGCGCCTTCTCAACGAACACAGCATGCCGTTCGGCCCGGATGCCGCCGAGATTGATGAGCACGTTCAGGCGCGCCGCGTGGACACCGGCCCGAGCGTTCAGCGCCGCCACTCCCGCGTCTGAGACAGCGTTGACGTTCCCCTTCTCGGCAACAGCAACAGACAGCTCGACCACCTCCACACACTTGTCCATGACCGCGAGAGGAACGCTGGCAGCATCCACGAGGCTGTCCTGGATCGCAGCCTTCCTTGCCGCCTTCTCCTCGTCGGTCTCTTTGGGAAGCTTCATCGCGACCATAACCTTGTCAAAGGCTGCCGCATCTTCATCGATCAAGCGGGTCAGCTCGAGACGAAGCCGCTCCGTCTCCTTCAGGACGCGCTTCAGATCTTCCTCAACATCCACGTACTTCTTCTTGCCGATCGTGAGATTGCAGACCATCGAACAGAGTGAGGCTCCAAGAGCGCCCGAGAGCGCGGCGACACTACCTCCACCCGGCGTCGGAGAGGCTGAAGCAAGCTCTGCCAGAAAATCGTTTACTGCAGTCATTGGACCTCCAATTTCTACTTCTCAGAAAGACGGTTCTCCAGGATCAGGTCGCGATCGAAATTCTCGAGCCTCAGGAAGAAATCGGCGCAGTCAACGAGCGCATCGAGCGGCACCAGCCCGACGATCTCGCTGCCTATGATCGGAACGCCATACCGCTCCGCCTCGCTCTTCACGAGCTCAAAGACACGGAACAGCGGTGTACCTTTGTAGTGCACCATGTTCATCGAGACCTGGACGATGCCGCGGTCCTTGATCTCAAAGCCCATGGCCTTCACATACCTGAGTCCCCCACCCGCATGCCGTATGGACTTCGCGATCCGCTTGGCGATCTTGATGTCATCAGTTCCGAGGTTGATGTTGAACGCCACAAGGAATTCCCTTGCCCCGATCGCTATTGCGCCCGCCGTCGGATGTATTCTGTTCGGACCGAAGTCGGGTTCCTTGGCCGGGTTCGTCCCGATCTCGTCCCTCAGCCCCTCGAACTGGCCTTTTCTGACCTTGGCAAGATTCTGTCGCGTCGGGCGAGTCGCCGCCGCCTCGTAGAGGAAGACGGGGATGTCCAACTCGCTGCCCACTCTCTCGCCGAGTTTTTTCGCCAGCTCGACGCACTCGTCCATGGTGATCTCACTGACCGGCACGAACGGGCAGACATCTGTCGCTCCCATGCGCGGATGCTCTCCCTCATGCTTCGTCAGATCGATAAGATCCCGCGCCTTCTCTATCCCCTTGAACACCCCTTCCAGGACCACGTCGGGCTCGCCGATAATCGTGACGACCGCGCGGTTATGGTCCGCGTCCATCTCCTTGTCCAGGAGTCTCACTCCTTCAACTGCCGTCATCGCTCCGACGATCTCGTCGAGGACGTCGGGACGCCGCCCCTCGCTGAAGTTCGGGACACACTCAACAAGTCTCATTGGTTACCTCCATCTCAGGGACACGCCGTCACAGAAGATCTCTACTGCCTCTTACGCATCGTGTCCACGTGTTGACACAACCGTTCCGCGCTTGACGACACTCGCCGCCAGATTCACACCGTAGTGGTAGGGAATCGCTCTGTAGTCATCTATCTCCCAAAGAACCAGATCGCACAACTTGCCCACGGCCAGCGACCCCACGCTCGTCTCCATGCCCACCGCGCACGCCGCATTGATCGTAGCGGCCACCAGAACCTCTTCTGGGGTCATGCTCATCACCATCGACGCCAGGGCGATTATGATCTGCATCGATTCAGTCATGGAGCTTCCCGGGTTGCAGTCGGTGGCAAGCGCAATCGCCCCACCCGCCTCGATGATGAACCTCGCGCGTGCGAATTCCCTCTTCCCCAGAGAGAGTGTCGTACCCGGCAGGAGTACCGCCATCACCCCACTGTCTGCCATTGCCTGCAGCCCCTCATCCGATGCACAGACAAGGTGGTCTGCCGAGACTGCGGAGAGTTCCGCGGCCAGTTCAGCGCCACCGAAAGCACTGAGTTCATCGGCGTGGAGCTTCGAGGCCATTCCATGCCTTTCTGCCGCCATCAGAATCGTCCGCGACTGCTCGATGGAGAAGACACCACGCTCGCAGAAGACGTCGCAGAAGCGCGCCAGTTCCGCGCGGGCCACCGCCGGTATCATCTGTTGGGTAAGCTCCCAAACATATCCATCGCGATCCGCGCGGTACTCATCAGGGAACTCGTGTGCCCCGAGAAAAGTCGGAACGACGTCGAGCGCGTGGAGCTCGGACAGCTTGGCAATGACACGAAGCATCTTGAGTTCAGCCTCGAGAGAGAGACCGTAACCGCTCTTCACCTCGACCGTCGTCGTCCCGAACTGCATCATCCTGTCCAGCGTCTCCGCACCGCGAGAGAAGAGCTCCTCCTCCGACGCCTGACGCACACTCCGCACGCTTGAGCGAATCCCGCCTCCGGCCTCCGCGATATCCTCGTAGCTTCTGCCTTCGATGCGCATCGCGAATTCGTTCTCCCGTGTTCGTGCAAAGACGGCGTGCGTGTGAGGATCAACCAGCCCCGGGGTCACGACACGGCCCCCGGCATCCAGCTCTACTGTCCCGGGGCCCACGGAGACTGCGTCTAGAACCTCGCGCTCAGATCCCAATGCCACTATGCGACCACCCAGGGCCGCGATGGCCCCGGACTCCACGATCCCAAGATCGCTCATCGCTCCGCCGCATCGCGCGGCATCAGGTCCACGTACGGTAACCAGCTGACCTATGTTCGTGACCAGAAGACTGGCCTCCAGCATGAGAACTCCCTCGCTATGCACTGTTGAGCATCGGGATCTTGATCCCGCTATCGGCAGCGAACTCGATTGCCTCCTCGTATCCGGCGTCCGCATGCCTCATGACGCCGGTTCCCGGATCTGTAGTGAGGACTCTTTCCAGACGCCGGGCGGCCTCGGGCGTGCCGTCGGCGACTATGACCATGCCTGCGTGAAGCGATTTCCCGATGCCGACTCCGCCGCCGTGATGGAACGATATCCACGTTGCCCCACCGACCGCGTTGAGAAGCGCATTGAGAATGGGCCAGTCCGCGATCGCGTCGCTTCCATCCTTCATGGCCTCGGTCTCACGGTAGGGCGAAGCCACGGAACCGCTGTCCAGATGATCGCGCCCGATCACGATGGGTGCGCTTATCTCGCCGGACGCGACCATATCATTGATGATCCGCCCGAAGCGTGCCCTCTCCCCATAGCCCAACCAGCAGATGCGGGACGGGAGACCCTGGAACGTGACTCTCTCCCGCGCGAGCTTGATCCAGCGTACGAGAGCTTCGTCCTCGGGAAACTCTCGCACTATCACATCATCTGTCTTGTAGATGTCCTCGGGATCGCCCGAGAGAGCCACCCAGCGGAACGGCCCCTTCCCCGTGCAGAAGAGCGGGCGGATGTAGGCGGGCACGAAACCCGGATAGTCGAACGCGTTCTCCACGCCGGCCGACATGGCCTGTCCCCTCAGGTTGTTCCCATAGTCGAACGCCACGGCGCCGCGCTCCTGCATCGTGAGGATGGCTCTCACGTGCTCGGCCATCGATTCCATCGCGAGCTCGATGTACCGCTCAGGATCGCTCTTTCTCAGAGCAAGCGCATCACAGAGCGCCATCCCGCCCGGGACATAGCCACCCAGGGAATCGTGAGCCGACGTCTGGTCGGTCACCACATCGGGGGTCACCCCACGCCGCACAAGCTCGGGAAGTACGTCTGCGCAGTTGCCCACCAAACCGACCGAGAGTGGCTCACGCGCAGCGACCGCCGCATTGACAAGCTTCAGAGCTTCGTCGAGATCGTCGGTCATGCGATCGCAGTAGTCGCCGTCGAGACGCTTCTGAATCCGATCACCGTCCACCTCGACATCCAGGCAGACTCCACCGCTCATGGTCACCGCGAGAGGCTGGGCGCCCCCCATTCCTCCCATGCCGCCCGTGAGAACGAGGCGTCCCGAGAGGTCGCTGCCGAAATGCTGTCTGGCCAGCTCGACCAGTGTCTCGTAGGTACCCTGAAGAATCCCTTGGGTGCCGATATAGATCCAGCTCCCTGCCGTCATCTGACCGTACATGATGAGACCCTGGCGCTCCAAGTCTCGAAACTGCTCCCACGTCGCCCAGTCGCCAACCAGGTTCGAGTTCGCGATGAGCACTCTGGGCGCGTCCTCGTGCGTCTTGAAGACCCCGACCGGTTTGCCCGACTGGACAAGCAACGTCTCATCGGACTCGAGGCTAAGCAGAGTCCGCACGATCGCATCGTATGCATCCCAGCTCCTGGCCGCCCTTCCACTCCCCCCATAGACGACCAGCTCGTCCGGATTCTCCGCCACCTCCGGGTCGAGGTTGTTCATGAGCATCCGCATCGCGGCCTCCTGCAACCACCCCTTGCAGGAGAGCGTGGCCCCCCGCGGGGCCCTGATCGCTCTCGACTTCCCGTTCATGACTGGTCACCTCCTGTTGTCTCAGTACAGACGTGCAGTCCCTCCATCACAGACAGAAGCTCCGACTCGCGTCTTGCGACTATCACGCTCGTAGGAAGCTCATCCAGAAGCCGCGGGCCGTATGACTTGCCGTCAAGTCTGCTGTCGAGAAACACCACCGCCCCCGTATCGGTCGTCGAGCGGATCAGGCGGCCGAAACCCTGCCTGAGACCTATCGCCGTCCGCGGGACCATGTACTTGTCGAATGAGCGTTCACCGTTCTGCTCGTACCGCTCGCAGTGCGCCTGCACGACAGGATCGGACGGAACCGGGAACGGAAGCTTGACGATGATCAACAGCTCGAGCGAGCGGCCGGGCACATCGACTCCTTCCCAGAAGCTGCTCGTCGCGAGAAGAACAGAGTCGGTGTTTCGCGCGAACTCGTTCAAGAGCACCGAGGGCGCCCCGCCGTGACCCTGCGCGAGGATCAGTTTGCCGGAACCGACCAGCTTGCCTCGCACCTCCTCGAAGACGGCGTTGAGTGCCGCCCTCGACGTGAAGAGGACAAGAGCGCCACCTGCGGCGGGCTTCACCAGCTTGACAATGAGATCACTGACGAGGTGATTGAAGCCGGGCGACGACGGTGGTTTCAGATAGCCCGCCACAACAGCCAGCGCCTGCGCATCGTAGTCGTACGGGCTCCCGACGTCGAGCGTCAGCACCTTCCAATCGGGAAGCTGGTCCAGTCCAAGCCGCTCGAACAGGAAATCGAACCTCCCATCCACCGTTAGAGTCGCCGATGTCATGATGAGGGATTCGATTTTCGAATAGAGGAAGTCCCCCATCTTCTCCGCGACGCTGACCGGCGCGCACCGCAGTTCGCACTCCAGATGATCCCGGAACGATCGGACCTCAAGCCAGAACACGCTTTCGGGGTCCTGTGCCTCGGCGAGATAGCTGAGATCATCGGCCAATCCACCGACGCGGGCTGCACCAAACTCAAGGCTCTGGAAGATGGAGTCGGCGCGTTCCAGGCCGGAATCGGCAACGAAATCTCCGAGCGCCGCGACCGAGTTCCCGGCGCGCGCGAGCGCCGATGTCGCCAGGGCCAGCTCCTCAGGGACGATACCCGAGATCGAACTCCCGGGCCGATATCGCAGCTTGCCGTACTCGACGGCCCTCCCCGCGTTGAGTTCAACATGCGCGGTCGACAAGACCTTGAAGAAGACCTCCACGGCTCGCCGGGCGTCTTCTACTTCGTCCCTCAGACGCTCGGCCGCCGTTCTCACCGTCGACAGCATCCCTCCGTCTTCCTGTCCCGAGACCTCCGCAAGAACGTCTACCGCGATCCCGGTGTCCACGCCGTCGCTCCGGTAGATCCCATCAAGGACCGTGCGCGCTCTCCAGATGCTCGCTCGTCGCCCCAGGTGTTCGGTAGCAACACGCTCAAGATTGTGTGCCTCATCACAGATGAGATAGGAGTACTCGCCCAGAACCCTGTTGTTGGTCTCGCTGTCACTGAAGAGGAGCGAGTGGTTGATGATAACGATGTGCGCGGCCTGGGATGCCCGCCGCGCCTGCATCAGATAGCACTCGTTGTTCATCGGGCACTTCTGTCCCATGCACGGCCCGCCGTCTGCAGCAACCTTGCTCC
>JAUWBY010000189.1 GCA_030609605.1 Candidatus Eiseniibacteriota bacterium | reverse complement strand
AGAGGAAGCCAAGGTAGCCCCTCAGCGCGGAGCATCACCAGCGTCAGATCCAACGGCAGTGGGCAGTCGTCCGTATCGAGCCAGGAGTAGAAATCAAGATAGACATCTGTCGCGTCAGACAGGTCGAGCCAGGGAGATGCGAGGATACCCCGACTGTGACCGATGTCGTAGTTATAGCCCGGGAAGCCGGTGTTGTACGCTGCGCTTCTCTCCCCCTCATAGGCGCGGTGATCTTCGAGGTGCCAGAGCGATCCCGGCTCACCGTTGATCTGACCGTGCGTTACCCATCCCTCCGGCTCACCTTCGAAATCCTCGTACAGAAAGACCGTGGCTGATGCCACGCTCGCGAGAACGAGCATTGCCGCTGCTGCAATAGCGAGGAGTCTCATGGTGATTCCTCCTTCAGGGTTCGTGTGTCTGGATCGGAGCTTTCAATAGCCAATCGAGGCCAACACGTACCGTGTGCTCGACCTTCGCATGTTTTTCACCATCATATACAAGATTACCACACGCTCTATTAGTCGTCAAGAGTAAAAATCCGGCTGCCGCCCCCTCTACCGAGAACATCCCCCAAGCGCCCTTGCCCTGGACGTCTCGCGCCGGCGCCACCTTGAGCGCTTGGCCCTGCTGCGCCTGGCCGCGGTAGCTCAGCCGATGGCTGTTGCGCCGAACTGTACGACCCACTAGTATGGGCTCGCAACCGAGCCGTCGTGACTCTCGGAGCATGTGCCTACCGGGAGTACGCGCCGATGTCCCCACATTGGACGAAGGGAGCACCGCATGGAGTACGACCCAGAAATGAGGGTCTACAATCGACCTCAGATCAAGTTCCCCCCCATTGACACGAAGGCGTGGCGCTGGATCGCCCTCGGAGTGCTCGCCATCATCTTCCTTACCACAACGTTCTACTCGGTCGCCACGGACGAGGTCGGCGTGGTCAAGAGGATGGGGAACTACAACCGTACCGTCCCGAGCGGCCTTCACGTCAAGCTGCCGTTCGCGCTTGAGAAGGTCCACAAGGTCAGAGTGAAGCATGTGTTCAAGCAGGAATTCGGATTCGCTACTGCCCGAGCCGGCGTGCGTACAACGTACAGGCGGGGTGACTTCTCCGCGGAATCACTGATGCTGACAGGCGATCTCAATTCCGCGGTTGTCGAGTGGATCGTCCAGTACAGAATCAATGATCCCGTTCTCTATCTGTTCAAGGTCCGCGGAGTCGAGGAGACACTGAGAGACGTGTCAGAAGCAGCTATGAGACAAGTAGTCGGCGACAGAAGCGTCACGGAAGTGCTCACAATTGGAAGACGCGAGGTTGCGGACGAAGTCGCCCGCCTCATGCAGGAGCTTCTCAACAGATACGAAGCAGGCATCGAGATAGTGACCGTGAACCTCAAAGATGTTAACCCACCGGACGCCGTCAAGCCGGCATTCAACGAGGTCAACCAGGCCAAGCAGGAGCGCGAGCGTCTCATCGACGAAGCATGGTCCGAGTACAACAGAGCTGTCCCCGCCGCTGAGGGCGAAGCGCAGAGGCTGATCAGGGATGCGGAGGGCTACGCTCTTGCCCGTGTCAACAGGGCACGGGGCGACGCGGAACGTTTCGTGGCTGTCTGGAAGGAGTACTCGCGAGCTCGCGACGTCACCAAGCGGCGCCTCTACCTCGAGGTCATGACAGAGGTCATCCCGGGCATTGAGAACAAGTACATCGTCGATCCGGAACTGAGGAGTCTCGTCCCACTTCTGCAGCTTGGAGCGAAAGGGGGCCAGCAATGAACGCACCCAGAGTGACGATCGTGCTGGGTCTCGCGGTCCTCGGGCTCATCATTCTCAGCAGCTCGCTCTACGTCGTCGAGATGACCGAACAGATCGTAGTGACCCAGTTCGGCAGGCCGGTCGGCGAACCTGTCACCGAGCCGGGGCTGAGGATCAGAATACCGTTCGTGCAGACCGTCAACGTGTTCGACAAGCGCGTGCTCGAGTGGGACGGGACCCCCAGTCAGGTTCCGACCAGGGACAAGAGGTACATATGGGTCGATACTTTCGCTCGCTGGAGAATCGTCGATCCGCTCAAGTTCATGCAATCGGTATCGAGTGAGATGGGCGCGCATGCTCGCCTGGACGACGTGATCGATGCGGTGACGAGAGACCTCATCACAAGCCACGATCTCATCGAGGTGGTGAGAAACACGAATCGCGTGATGGAGGAGGACGAGACAGCTGAAGTGATGAGCGAGCAGGTGGCGATCGAGATAGGCAGAGCGGAGATAGCGAGACAGATATTCGAGAGCGCCGCCCTGCAGATGCCTCGCTATGGAATCGAGCTCATCGATGTCGAGATCAAGCGCATCAACTACGTGGAGGAAGTGAGAAGAAAGGTCTACGAGCGCATGATCTCCGAGCGTCAGCGTATCGCTGAGCGCTACCGATCAGAGGGCATGGGAGAGAGCGCTGAGATCCGCGGCGAGAAGGAGAAGGAACTCCAGCGCATCACCTCCGAGGCCTACCGCATCGCTGAGGAGGTTCGCGGCGACGCCGACGCCGAAGCGTCGAGGATCTACGCTGAGGCATATGGACGGGACCCGGAGTTCTACTCGTTCCTCCGCACGCTGGAGAGCTACAAGGAGACCATGGGCCGGGAGAGCACGATCATCCTGACGACCGACAGCGACTACTTCAAGTACCTGAAGAGCATGTCAGGCAGGTAGCATTCCTGAAGAACTTATCCGGAAGGCAACAGCAGGCGGACACGAGACCCGGAGGGAGCAGCCTCCGGGTTTCGTTTGCGTCCGGGAGCCTTCCGATGCCGTCCGGTTGTCACCGCGAGGCGAAGTACAGCTCGGGGTTCGGAAGCAGCATCTCGGAATCCGTGTCTACATTCTCCAAGAGCGCAGTGAAGTTGATCCCCTCGCTCTCTGCGAGATCGTAGGCGCCCTTCAGGAACACCGCCCACGCCAGCTGGTCACCGGTCTTGTCCGCCGAGTGCGGATAGGATGCACCCGTTGTCTCAAGACTCCTCTCCAGCAGCCACTCGACAGCCGCTCTGGCAGCGTCGGTGTAGGTCTCCCCTGCCGGCTTGTTGATGCGGATGGCGCCGTCCTCTCTGAATCGGAATCTCTCCGCCTCGGCGATCATTGCTTCGACCACAACGAGGGACTGCTCGTACTGCACGCCCGTGGACAGCCGTTCGGCCTCATCGAGAGCGCGATGCGCTTCTCGGAGCACGTCGACAAGTTCCCCGTGTTCGGACACGCGCGACAGCCCGAGAGTCCGCTCAATGGCGGCTTGAGCTTCCGTCACGAGTTCATCCTCCCACTCACGCCTCCTGTCGCTCAGTGTTCCGAGTAGCTGTTCTGAGTCCCCACGGCGCACGGCTTCCATTGCTGCACTATCCGCCAATGCGAACTGATGCCTCATGGCAGCTTCGAGAGCAAGGTGACGGAGTCCCTCCATCTCTTCCACAGGGATCGGCAGAAGCACGCGCTCTCCGACCTCAAGCTCGCGCACGCCGTTCAGCTCAGCGAGGCTGTCCCACACCACGTAGATGTCCGTGTCATCGTCGAGCGTGTCACGTACAAGCTCTCCGCGACCGGCCGCCACAATGGCGGTCGCGATCGTCCAGAGGCTCTCTCCTGGAAGAGCGACCGTCACTCTGTGAGCCGGGGTGAATGTGGCCGGATCATAGTACGCGCCCGCCACCACCTCTCCGCTGAAGAACCGTTCTTGCGATCTCGCGATCTCGCGCGAGCGCCACCGCAGAGTCCTGATGTCCTTCAGGAGTCCACTGAACTGCTCGCCGGGCAGAGCCCGCTCCGCGCTCTTGGCGCACGACAGAGCTCTGTCGTAGGCGCCTCGCTCCACAGCCTTTGTGGCCAGGATCTCCCACTCCACGGCCGTCCTGCCGGCATAGCTTGCCACTGCTGCCTCGCGCGCCTCGTCGGGAAGATCGGACCCGGCATCGGACAAGAGAGGGAGGATAACTCCAGCCAGAAGGATGATGAAGGGGAGAGCCATTGTTGCTCTCATTCTGTCTCTCATATTCCCGTTCCCTCCTTTCCCGGCAGGTCAAGTGTGACCTGCTCTCACACCGACAGACGCGTGAGCGGTCCCGATTCTTCTCGAGATCGCGTCGCACCCACCCTGACGCCTGGCAGCACTCTCCCTGACGCCTGAATGAACGTGGACGGGCCTGCGGGTCCGCGCGCGTCAGTAGGAATGTCCGGAGGCTGTGATGATCAGGAGTGTCCGGAGGCTGTGATGGTCAAGGCCGGGGCGGCGGCCGGCGGCCGGATGCCCATGAGATCGGGAAGGATGGCGGGAGTCTCACAACATCGAAGAGGGTGGCGATCAGATGGTCCTTCTTGCCGGCTCGCTCGGGGTTCACGTACTCCCAGACGATGTCGCCCGAGCGCGTTACCTCGAAGGCGCGACCGGAGTCCGATTCGACGATCAGCGTATTGTCGTTGGCGAGCCGGTGGTTCGCCCCACACATGCGGGTGAAGAAAATGTCGCCTTTGCTACTCTTGTATGTCCACACGACCTCCTGCGTCACGGGATTGAACTCGACGATTCGCGAGCGATCTTTGTCCCCGCGATTGTCGAACACAAGCATATTCCCATTCTTCAGCATCGTGGGCATGTGCTGTTCGAACCAGATACCGGCATGCATCCACACCACCTTCTCCTGATCGAGATCCACGACCGCTACGAGGCTAAGCTTTCTGAGGGAGATAAGAACGTTGCCTTTCCGGAAAGCGGGGATGCGATCGGCCAGACTCCCGTCC
>JAUWBY010000219.1 GCA_030609605.1 Candidatus Eiseniibacteriota bacterium | reverse complement strand
AGCCTCAAGCAGCTGCTCGACGCATTTAGAACGGCCGAGACCGACGACTGACATCAGTGCAGAGGCCGGCACAGCCAACACCCGAACACGAACCGGCGGCGGTTCCTGGACTGGGGGAGAGAATGCGACTGTTCATCTGGTCAGTGATGATCCTCACGGCTATGGGAGGTATCTCAAACGGGGCTTCTAACTGGCGCGTGACACTCGACGATCTCATCTCCGCTGATGATGCGGTTCTGCAGGAGAGCCTTCTCGATGAGCTTCTGGAACTCGGGCCGACTTGGGCCGAGGTGGCGGGCAGAGTAGATTCGCTTCGCTTCCGGGATATTGAGACTCCCGGCATCCCCGAACTGAGGATGGCGACCTGCACCGATGATGTGGAACGCCCTTGGGTTATCGTGACCCCCGGCGATTACGAATCCGATGAGCGAACGCCGCTGCTGATCGTACTGCACGGTGGAGTCGGCAGGGCAGACATCCTCCCCGATCCTCTCGAGTACGTTGCCGAGAACGAATTCGTAGCGATGGCGAGGGAACACGGCTGGATCGCGGCGGTTCCGTTCGGGCAAGGCGGGGCCACCTGGTTCGATGACGTGGGCTTCGCGAACATCCGGGCGCTCATCAGAACAGTGAAGCGCGAGTACAATGTCGATGATGACAGGGTATGGATGATTGGTTTCTCGGACGGCGCATCGGCGGGTTTCTTCTTCGCGATGAGCGATCCAACGGACTATGCCGCCATCGTCGCCCTGAATGGTCACATGGGGGTGGCAAGCCTCGACTTCGATCGCGCCAGCTACGCTCCCAACATGGCCGGTACGCCGCTCTACGCAACGACTACATTCCACGACGGGCTCTACCCATCCGAGCGGATGCGCGCCACTATTGACATGGCAGAGCGCGCAGGAGGAGACGTTTTCTACAGGGAGTTCGAGGGCGAGCACAGCGTCGAGCCTTGGGGAGACGACGAACTGCCGAGGATCGCCAGGTTCCTTGAGCGTCATCCGAGAGATCCGTTCCCCGCGAGGATCGCGTGGGAGACTGCCGGAGGCGAGTTCGGTCTCTGCCGGTGGTTCGCCATCGACGAGACGATCATTGGCAAGCGCGCCCCCTGGCACCGCGATCATAACGTGGCGCTCGTGTCCGATCGCGTTACGTTCGGATTCGTACCTGACTGGGAGTATGAAGGCGAGGGCGTGCTTGTTTCTACTCTCTCCGACGGGGATTATCCGGCTAGGGAGATGGGTATGGCCGAGGGCGACATCATCGTTGCCGGGAACGACGCCCCTGTAATGAGTCTCGACGATCTCAATGATTTCAAGGGGACGCTCGCCCGAGGCGACGCCTTCTCTCTCACCGTGCAGAGAGACACAGAAGAACTCATTCTGGAAGGCGCCCTTCCCAAGGAAGAGAACTACTACGTTTTCAAGAGAGAGATTCCATCAGGGGCGGTCCGCGCCCACTACTCCGCGAATCGTGTGGATGTCAGGCAGTCGCTTGTGGGTTCGTTCAGGATTCTGGTTCATCCTGACATGTTCAATGTGGACGAGCCGGTCACGGTGACGGTGGGAGAGAGAGTTCTCTTTGATGAACTCGTGGAGCCTGATCTCGGATTCCTGCTGCGGAGCTTCCTTGAGAACCGCGACCGGAGCCTTCTCTACATCACTGAGCTTGAGTTCGTGCTGGACTGACCGCGCGCACGGCTGAGCTTGAGTTCGTGCTGGACTGGCGGGGCGCACGGCCCCGGCATCCGGGCGGTACTCTAGCGCCCCCTGATGTCCAGAACTGCGTCGGCCAGGTACTCGTACTGCTCGATCCTGTTGTAGATCTGAGCGGAGATCCTCAGAATGCTCGCCGGGCCATCGGGGCAGGCAAGCACTGGAACCTCTATCCCGTACTCCTCGCGTAGCGCATTCTCAAGTGGGTCGAAATCAAGCTTCGTCGTCGAGAATCCGTAGCGTCCTCCGCCGAGTGGGATGCTGGCGAGGGCTCCTATCATCGAATCGGGGCAGGCGGATTCGACGCCGAGCTGCTCGCAGATGCGGTTTCGTGCCTCAAGCGCCAGCGAGCGGTTCCGCTTCATGAGTTCATCCCACCCCCCTGGAAGCAGTGATCCCATGAACCGAATTGAATCGGCCACGGCGAGGTAAGGACTGAAATCGCGCGTTCCGGTCCAGTCGAACTCCAGCCAGAACCTCGAACGATCTGTGTGCGTCATGTTCGCCCCGTGGCTGATCGTGAGCGGGCGGATTTTCTCCTGGCTGTCTTGCCTTACATAGAGCAGCGCCGCGCCCTTTGGAGCGCACAGCCACTTGTGGTAGTTGCCCGTATAGTAGGCGGCGCCGATCGAAGGTATGTCAAGTTCAAGCATGCCCGGTGCGTGGGCTCCATCCACCATTACGTCCACTCCACGCTCCGAGAGTCCACGCACGATGTCCGCTATCGGCATGACCATACCCGTCAGGCTCGTGATGTGATCGAAGAGACCGAGGCGTGTCCGCGGTCCGACTCGTTCGAGCACGGCCGCGGTGATGTCCGCGGGTGACTCGACAGGGAACGGGATGTCGGCAGCGACCACGACAGCACCAGATCGTTCCGCCACGAAATCGAGTGCATTCCGGCAGGCATTGTACTCGTGTGTGGTCGTGAGAAGTTCGTCGCCGGGTTCGAAGTGAAGCGAGCGGAGGACCGTGTTGACGCCCGTCGTTGCGTTGGGCACGAACACGACATCGAGGGGGTCCGCATCTACGAAAGCCGCGAGTTCAGTCCGGGCGACGTCGTACAGTTCTTCGATGTCGCGAATCAGGAACTGGAGCGGCTGCTTCTCCATCCGGTCTCTGTAGCGAGTCTCGGCGGCGAGCACATCGATCGGGCAGGCTCCGAAGGAACCGTGATTCAGGAATGCCACGCTGGGATCCAGACCCCAGTACTCTGCGTACTCGCTTCCGCCAGGTGGTCGGATTCTCAACTCCATCTGATGTGTGCTCGAGTGAGCGACCGCGCTGTGGCGGGCGACCACGCGCCGGCACCCGGCCTGTCTGCCGCTACGGCTTGATGCTGTCGAGCCTTGCCTGTTTCTTCGCCCAGTCGTCGGGGTCCCAGTTCGGCATGCCGGCCAGCTCCAGTTCCTCCAGAGCCTCGGACATCAAGTGGATAGCCACACTCGTTTCGCCCTCGGTGACTGCTATCTCGCCGAGTTCCCAGCGGCTGAAGCCCATCCATTCGACGGCGTTTTGGACGTTCTCATCATTCAGCCTGCTGGCCCAGTCAAAGACGTCGCGCATGGCGGCCTTGGCATCCACCGTCTGTCCCTGCAGGCGGATGACATGGGCAACCGAGTAATCGGCTATGAGTTTTGGTAGAACGCCCTCACCCATGTGATGATACTCACGCGCTTTCTCGAGCGCCTCGCGAGCCTCATCGTAGCGCTCAACACCAACGTAGTCCCAGCCGAGGTTGTTCCACAACGGTCCAAGCCAGCCGGTCAGCTCCCCGGACTCGGCCATAGCGATGGCTTTCTCCGCCCACTCGAACCGTTCTTCCGGATCGTCCGTGATCGCAACCATGTGAGCCGCGTCGATCGCCCGGCTCCAGAGCTCATGTGTACCGCAGTAGTCGAACATTGCTCTGAACGTGGCCGTCGCCGTCGCATTGTCTCCGTCCTTCCACTCGAAACGACCGCGCACGCCGAGGTACCGAGACCAGCCGAGCGCATCGCTTTCTGTGGCCTGCGCGGCTGCTCGGTCGAGCCATGGTCGCCCCGCCTCGCCATCCTCCTGGATGAGGTACGAGCGCGCCCGCATCGATGCAGCCTCGACGAACGCGGATACGTCTCCCGCAGCTTCGGCATCGCCGGCTATGGTGTCGAACAGGGTTCCGGCCTCGGCATACTGCCTGCCGTTGAACATCTGATCGGCCTCAGCGAGTCGCTCAGCGAACACGCCCTCTTCGGGGGAGGGAGAGCATCCAACAAGCGCGGTTGCGACCGTGAGTACGACCAATGAGATCAAGAGAACAGGATTCATCGTTATTCTCCCCTAGAGCAGGCCAGGCAGTGGCGTACCCCAGAACCGCTCTCGGCTGAGCGCCCAATCCTCAATATTCTCCAGGAAGTTCCCAAATCTCCCATACTTTAAGTGCGAGGGATACCAGTTTATCTTTTCATTGTTTGCAAGCA
>JAUWBY010000131.1 GCA_030609605.1 Candidatus Eiseniibacteriota bacterium | reverse complement strand
ACAACCTCCTCGATTCTCCCCGGATGGATACGCCCATCCGTGATCAGTTTCTCGAGAGCAATACGGGCGACCTCGCGACGAACGGGATCGAAGCCCGACAGGATCACGGCCTCCGGAGTATCGTCGACGATGACATCTATGCCTGTGGCGGTCTCAAAGGCCCTGATGTTGCGCCCCTCACGACCGATGATCCGACCCTTCATCTCATCGTTCGGAAGATTGACGACGGAGACCGTCGACTCCACAACGTGGTCGGCCGCACATCGCTGTATGGCCAGTGTCAGGATCTCTTTTGCGGATTTGTCGCCCTGACGTCTGGCATCGTCCTTTATGTCCTTGATCAGCCTCGCCGCCTCGAGCCGCGCGTCGCTCTCCATGTTCCTTATCAGGAGTTTCTTCGCGTCATCACGATTCATCCCCGCGATTCGCTCGAGCCGCTCATTCTGTTCCTCTATCAGTCCCGACAGTTTCCGGGAGCGTTCCTCGACGGTGATCTCCTTCTCGGAAACCTCCTTCTCCTTCTGCTCGACTTCCTTCTCTTTCTTCTCTACGAATTCGACCTTCCTGCTGAGATTGCCCTCGCGCTTCTCCATCTGGCGATTGAGCTTCTCCTGCTCGGCCTTGGTCTGGACCGTCTCCTCTTCGAACTTCGCCTTCGCCCTGTACCATTCGTCCTTCGCCTCGAGGATCGCGGCCTTCTTCTGCGTCTCGGCTTCACGCTGTGCCTCGCGCACGATCTTCTCAGCCAGTTCCTCCGCGCTCACGACCTTCCCGCGGTCGACGAGCTTGCGGGCGAACCAACCGGTCAGAAAAACAAGGGCTCCTGCCACGGATGTGGTGACTGCTGTCAACATTGGATTCATTGTGTGCTTCCCCTCCGCTCTATCGTAATTGCGGTCCTAGGGAGTGGATCCCACCAGATTCACTTCCGCCCACCGTCAGGCAGGCTGTCAGGCGGAACCTCGTCCCACGACGCGAGACGCTCCCGGACCTCCCTCTCATACCCCGTCTCTCCGGGCCGGTAGTAGACCCGGTCTACATCCATGTACACTTGTTTCCTGCCTTCCGCCTCAGACCCAGGCATCGTGTATCCCTCTCCACGCCTGAGCCTTCCAGCGCCCCGGTAGCCCGCACTCTTGAGATGCTCCGGGACGGCGGAGACGTGCCCCTCCTCTACGTCTCCGCTGGCGGCCGCTATCGCGTCGGCGCATGCTCTGCTCTTCGGCGCGGTCGCCAGATAGACAACCGCCTCCGCCAGAGGGTATGCCGATTCCGGTGGACCCAGCATCTCGGCAGCTCTCGCAGCCGATACGGCGATCCCGAGAGCCCCTGGATCCGCCAGACCTACATCCTCGGCCGCGGAGATGACCAGCCGCCTCGCGATGAAGCGAGGATCCTCACCTCCGGCCATCATTCTCGCCATCCAGTGCAGCGCCGCGTCAGGCTGTGAGCCCCTTATGCTTTTGATGAAGGCCGATGCAATGTCATAGTGCGAGTCACCGTCGCGGTCGTATCTCGCCACACGCGTCCTCAGACACTCGAAAGCCACTTCTCCGGTTACCCTGACGACACCGTTTCTGTCTGGAGCCGTACTCAGCACCGCCAGTTCCAGTGCCCCCAAGGCTTTCCTGGCATCGCCCAGCGAGTTGACGATGAAATGCTCGAGCGCATCATCGGCCATCTCGACCACGTATTCTCCTAGACCCCGCTTGCGGTCCATCAGTGCTCGATTGAGGACTTCCCTGAGTTCGTCCTCGGACAAGGGTTCGACCTCGAACACCTGGACCCGTGACAGCAAGGCTTGGTTCAGGTAGAAGAACGGGTTCTCAACCGTTGCCCCTATCATCACAACCAGATCGTCCTCGAGAGGGGCCAGGAGAACGTCCTGCTGCGCCTTGTTGAATCTGTGGACTTCATCTATGAACAGGATCGTCCGGCGGCGCCCGCGCAGACCTGCTTGCCCCACCTCGCGCCGGAGATCAGCCACGCCCGCCTCGACCGCATTCATCGAGACGAGGGTCGAATCGGTCGCGTTCGCGATCACATTCCCCAGTGACGTCTTCCCTACTCCCGGCGGCCCGTAGAGAATCATCGAGAAGAGTCGATCCGACTCAACTGCCCTCCTCAGGAGCTTCCCCGGACCAAGTATGTGCTTCTGCCCCACATACTCGTCCAGACAGGTAGGTCTGAGCCTTCGGGACAGGCCCACGGGGGCCGCCTTGGCGCTTGACGTGGCAAAGAGACTGCCGCTGATTGTGTCCGATGTTCCCACACACTGCTCCTCGGCACTGAACCTGCGAGGCAGGGCCTTCCCGACCTCCGGACAGAGGCGGACGGGATCATGGGAGTCCCGGCGTGTTCCGGGCCAGGATGTGATAACGTATGCCCGAAGCGCTGGGGCTCCGGAAGAGGAAGGGGACCGCCGGGACATCTCACCAGCGGCCTCTGCCGTCCCTGCACGGGAACGGCGTCTTTCACCCTTCAGAAGGGATGAAAGGAGGCGGTCGAAGGACTCAGTTCTCCAGCTCGGATAGCAGGGAGTGCGCCATCTCTTCGGCGCGCTCCTCGACGCGTGCGAGCAACTTGTTCCTGTCGTCGCGCTCGCCGAAAAGCTCCCCGGCGATGTTCAGGGCGGCCAGGATTGCGACCTTGAGTGACGACCCCAGAGTCGTCTCATGAGTCACCTCGCGCATTTTGCTGTCAACGTAGTGCGCGATCTCCTGAATGTGCTCGGGGTCGGCGTCGCCCCTTATCCTGTACTCCGAGCCGTAGATCTCAACCTTGACGCTGCTCATCTCGCTCATATCCTGCCTGGCCTCGCATCCCGGTGAATTCTCGTCAGCCTGTCGGTCACAGACTCCCTCCCACCAGACTGCTTCCAGTCGCAATCAGTACCACCGACGCGAATGGCAGGGCACTGAATCTCAGCCCAGTTTCTCAACAATGGACTCGAGCCTCTTCTCAATCCTCTTCCTCTTTCTGGAATCGATTTTCTGACCCGATACGACGCCCTGGATCTGCGCCGCAAGGTCATCTATCTCCTTTCCCAAACCCCGGAGCCTCCTGCTGAGCTCGGCGTTCTCACCCTTGAGCCGTCCAATCTCGTCGACGGCCCTCGTAACGAGCACTTCGAGTTCTTCAAGTCCGGGCAACTGCATCGCTATGATACTCCGTAACACCCTACTCGCGCAGGGTTGCGTTGAACTTCCCGATCAGGTGCTTCACGATGAGATCGTGTGACCCATCTACTTCTCTATCTGTCAACGTGCGCTCAAGCGATCTGTATGTGAATGATATCCCAATGCTCTTCTTGCCGGCGGGAAGCTGCTTTCCGGCATAGACATCGAATATGCTCACGTCAACCAGAAGCTCGCCGCCTCGTTGTCGGATCTCGTCGAGAATCCTGCCGGCCGCCACGCCCGAATCAACAACCAGGGCAACGTCACGCCCGCTGGCAGGATAGCGCGGCAACTCCTCGTAGCTGCCCCCAGTTGCACATTGCCCGGAGAGGGTGCTCACGTCCAGCTCAAAAACGACGACACCGTCGGGAATCCCCCAGCTCTTCGCCGACCTCTGTGAAACGGCTCCCACATACCCGAGCGACCGTCCACCCATCGACAGTCTGGCTGAGGCAGCCTCATCCAGTATCGCGCCATCGTAACAGGAGGTCTCAAGGGTGTCAACCTCAAGCGCTTCCCCCAGCGCCTCCACAAGCCCCTTCGCATCGTAGAAGTCCACGGCTCTTGAGCTACTGCCCCAGGACGGACGCTCCGCAGGCCCCCAGAGAGCACCTGACAGAACCCATCGTTCATCTACGGCCCTGCCCTCGCGGCGAAACGTCTTCCCGATCTCGAATACTCGTATCGCGCTTTCCCTGGCGTTCGCGTTCACGCGCACCACTTCCAAGATCCCAGGCATCAGCGATGTCCTGAGAAGGGGCGTCTCCTTGTTCACCGGATTCGCCAGTACAACCGTCTCTATGGATGCATCGACGCCCGCGCGTTCACCTGCTCCCTCCGCCATGAAGGAGCTGTTGATGACCTCGAAGAGACCGAGCCTCACCATGATCTCGCGGATCCGCTCGCGCGCGTCCCTCGCGTCGTTTCTAGCTGGTGCGAGAGATTGGAACGGAACCTCCGGCTTCACCCGGTCATAGCCATTCAACCGCACGACCTCCTCGATGAGGTCCGCGGACTCCGTTACA
Organism: Candidatus Eiseniibacteriota bacterium; assembly: GCA_030609605.1. Classification (GTDB taxonomy): domain Bacteria; phylum Joyebacterota; class Joyebacteria; order Joyebacterales; family Joyebacteraceae; genus Joyebacterum. The sequence continues at coordinate 2,245 of JAUWBY010000131.1, read as the reverse complement.
TCAGATCTCCAGGAAGGGACCGTCACGAGAAGCACATCGTGGTCGCTGCGATCGACCTCCGTCCGGAAGCCCAGGGCCTCAAGGTGTTGTCCGATGATCCCCGCATCCAACGTCGATCCGCTCTGCCCATCGCTCACATCAGCCGGCTCCAGCATCCGCCGCACTCTGTCCACGGAAAACCGAATGCTCACGGGCTCGTACAAGCCGCTGCCGACGGAGACGCTCCCTCGAGCGACCGTTCCACCAGCCAGATCGGACATGAGAACGCATGCTCTGGCGGCAACCTCATCCATGACGAGTGGATCCACGCCCCGCTCAAACCGCTGCGAAGCGTCCGAGCGAAGCGCAAGACTAGCCGCTCCCTTGCGCACGATGGATGGATCGAACCAGGCGCACTCGAGAAGCACGTTGCTCGTGTCTTCCGTGACCTCGCTCGCCTGCCCACCCATTATCCCAGCCAGCGCGATCGGACCAGCCGCGTCACAGATGAGAAGGTGCGAGTCTTCCAGAGCTCGTTCCTCACCGTCCAGGGTCACCAAGTGCTCCCCGGACTGTGCTCTTCTGATGAAGATGGCGTGATCGTGAAGCTTGTCGTAGTCGAAAGCGTGAACGGGGTGACCGTATTCGAGCATTACGAAGTTCGTGATATCGACGATGTTGTTGATGGAACGCACGCCTACGCTGCCAAGGCGCTTCTTGAGCCAGGCGGGCGATTCGCCCACCGTGACTCCGGATATCACTCTTGCGATGTACCGTGGACAACCGACGTCATCTTCGATTGTTACGCGGACCATGCTATCGGCAGTCGAGCCGGATTCGGCAAGCTCGAACGACGGGCGCCGCAGTTCGTTCCCCGTGGCCGCAGCTATCTCTCTGGCTATCCCCAGCAGACCCATGCAGTCCGGTCTGTTCGCCTGAACGTCGACGTCGATGATCTCCTCATCCATACCGAGGAGTTCGACGACATCAGTCCCTGGCTCGACGTCCGGACCGAGATCCATGATCCCGGCAGTATCGTCACCGACACCAAGTTCCACTTCGGAGACCAGCATCCCGTGCGACCGGCGTCCTCGGAGCGTCGCTTCGGATATCTGCCGACCTCCGGCGATCGTGGAACCAGGCAGCGCCAGTGCACAGATCATTCCGGCCCTGACGTTCGGCGCACCACAGACAACCGTATCCGAACCGTCGCCCCAATCCACTACACAGACCGAGAGCTTGTCGGCGTCCGGGTGCCTCTCAACGGTCACGACCCTCGCAGCGACAACACCGCTCACATCCCCGGTGTGAAGATTCGCTGCCTCGGTCTCCGTGAGAGTCTCCGTCAGCCTGCCCGCCAGTTCAGACGCAGAGAGCTCGATTCCGACGTAATCCCCGAGCCACTTCAGGCTAGCCTTCATCGATTTCGCCCTGCCTCCTACAGCTGTCTCAGAAATCTAAGATCGTTCTCCAGGAAAAGCCGGATGTCGTCAACACCCGTCATCATCATACATATCCTGTCGACTCCAAGGCCGAAAGCGTACCCGCTCACCTCGTCAGGATCGTATCCGACCGCCCTGAAGACGCGCGGATCCACCATTCCGGCTCCCAGCAGCTCCACCCAACCGGTCTGCTTGCAGACGCTGCAGCCCCTGCCGCGGCAGATCCGGCATTGAACATCCACTTCGGCCGACGGTTCCGTGAATGGGAAGAAGCCAGGTCGCAGGCGGACGCCGACGTCGTCTCCGTAGAGTTCTCTCAGGAACTTAACGAGAACTCCCTTGAGCTCCCCGAAGCGGACGTCCTTGTCGACATAGAGCCCTTCCAGCTGGAAGAACTCTGAGCCGTGTGATGCATCGGGCGTCTCATTCCTGAAGACGCGTCCCGGTGCGATGATCCGGATCGGCGGCTTCCTCGTCTGCATGACGCGTATCTGCACGGGTGACGTATGCGTTCTCAGAAGCCCGCCACCCTCGACGTAGAACGTGTCGTGGGCGTCGCGGGCCGGGTGATCCTTGGGGAAGTTAAGAGCTTCGAAATTGTGGAAGTCGTCCTCCACGTGGGGACCGAGCGCCACCTCGAAACCGAGCCCCTTGAAGATGTCCTCAAGACGCTCGAGCGTCCTTGTGATCGGATGCTTGCGGCCGACCCACGGGACCCTCCCCGGCAACGTCAGATCGAGCCCGGGACCGGCCGTCTTCCCGCCAAGACGATCCTGGGCCTCGCGGAGGAGCGTCGTGAGCTCCTCCTTGATCTGGTTGACGGC